>JAITJT010000244.1 GCA_031278795.1 Deltaproteobacteria bacterium
AGCGACATGTCCAGCGAGTTCCTCTCCAGGCCCCTGGACCTCTCGGAATTCGCGCTAGTCCACGCCGGGGCCCAGAAAAACGTGGGCCCGGCGGGACTGACCATAGTCTTGATTAAACCCGACTTTGCCGAAACCGGCAAAAAGGGCCTCCCCCACCTCCTGGACTACCGCACCTACCTGGAATCCGGTAGCATGTATAACACCCCTCCGGTATTCGCCATCTACATAGCCGGACTCGTCATGAAGTGGCTTAAAAACACCATTGGCGGTCTCTCCAAGATGGCCGAGATAAACCAGAGGAAGGCCAACAAGCTCTACGGCGCCATAGACTCCTCCGAGGGCTTCTATAGGGGAACCGCGAGAGAGGACTCCCGCTCCAGGATGAACGTCACCTTCAGGCTCCCATCGGTAGAACTGGAGGAGAGCTTCCTCACAGGCGGCAAAGAGAGAGGCCTCTGGGGCCTGGGCGGCCACCGCTCCGTTGGCGGCATTAGGGCCTCCATCTACAACGCCGTGCCCGAGGCTGCGGTGGATGCGCTCATTAGCTACATGGGCGAGTTCAAGCAGAAGAGCTAAAAGCTAAGAGCTATTAGTAAGGCCTATGGCCTAAGAACTAAAACTCTAATACCCATGGGCTTTTTGGTGCAAAGCACCCCAAAGCCCTAGCCTCAGCCCAACACTTAGCCCATAAGGCTTTTTATAAGGCTTTTTATAAGGCTTTTCATAAGGCTTTTCATAAGGGTTTTTATGCCGCATACAATGCCCCGTACCATGCAGCATACTTGGCCGCATATTATGGCCCATCCAAAGTTCTTACTTTATAAGCACCTAGAAGTCCTTTAGCAATATACAGCGCATTATTAGCGCTAAACACGCGCATTTTTTTGCGCAGCGTAAGTATCTTTGTGCGCATCTTGCTAGCGCGTCTATGGCGCGCATCTATGCGCCAATTTACGGGAGTTTCCCCTATGGCTTACAAGATACTCATAAGCGACAAGATAGAAAAAAACTGTCTGGAAATATTCCAGTTGCACTCCTTTCCCTATGACGAGAAGACCGGGCTCAAAGAAGACGAGCTCACCTCCATCATTGGAGGCTACTCCGGGCTTCTGGTCAGATCCGCCACCAAGGTGACCAGGGCGGTTCTGGAGGCCGGTAAGAAGGGTGAGCTCAAGGTGGTGGGAAGGGCCGGCGCCGGGGTGGACAACATCGACGTGGAGGCCGCCAATATGTTGGGCATCAAGGTGATTAACACCCCTGGTTTAAACGCCAACGCCGTGGCCGAGCTCTCCATCGCCTACTGCTTCATCCTGGCTCGGAACCTGGGCTACGCCCTCAGTTCCACTAGGGAGGGCCTCTGGGAGAAGAAGAAGTTCAACGGAACTGAACTCATGGGTAAGACCCTGGGTCTGGTGGGATTTGGGCATATTGGAAGGCTTGTGGCCCAGAAGGCCCACGGTCTAGGCATGAAGGTCTTGGCCTACGACCCGGAGGTGCCGGCGGATCTCATCCAGAAGTTCGGCTCCTACCCAGTTAAGCTGGAAACAGTGTTCAAGGAATCAGACTTCATCTCCCTTCACCTGCCGGTGGATAATTCCACCAAGGGCATGATTAACGAGAAGGTCCTTAAAACCTTCAAGAAAGGCGCCTTCCTCATAAACTGCGCCAGGGGCCCCTTGGTGGACGAGGATGCTCTCCACAAGGCGCTTGTGGACGGCACCCTGGGGGGTGCCGCGGTGGATGTCTTTATCAAGGAACCACCGGGAGAGACCCCTCTTTTAAAACTCCCCAATTTCGTGGCCAGCCCCCACATAGGCGCCGCCACCATAGAGGCCCAGGTGGCCGTGGCCAAGCAGGTGGCCGAGCTGGTGGTGGAGTACCTTAAGTCCCTCTGAGGCCAAGTAAGCGTGTTAAGAAAAGGCGGAGGATCACTGGGGCGGATATTTTTCTCGCTCGCTTTGGCTCTTTGGCTTTATGAGGCATGCGCGCCATGCGCGCATGCCTATCTTTATGATCCCGCAAGTATAAGCTCTAAGACCACAGCCGTATTCACCGAATACCCCTCCCTTAGTAAGAGTTCCCTAGACCCCATAGACATTGAGATTGAGACCCCCAGCCTCCACGGAAGGCGTAAAATCGCCTACGAGAGGGCCGTTAACTTCATTAAGGCCGAGAGCTTCACCGAGGCCCTGGCCTTCATCAGACGGCAACCCAAAGACCTGAGAGAGTGGAGGGGCTTAAGATCCCTGGAGGCTGCGCTCCTTTCCAGAGACAAGCCCAGTGACGCCCTTCTCATATATGACGAGATACTTAACTCCAAGGAGAGGGACCTCCACTGGACCAGGGCCTTGTCCGCTTATCGCTATCTGCTCAAAGACCTTTCCGCCAAAGGCGACTACGCGGCCAGGCTCAGGCTCATCAAATGCCTCTCCTTTGAGTGGAAGCTAAGAGAGGCCAGAGACTTACTCACCCAAACCCTTACAGAAGAGAGCCTGCCAGAAGACATTCGCTTAGAGCTAAGCCAATTGGGGGCCGTACTCTCAGTTAGGCAGGGTGACTTTGACTACGCCATAAACCACTTCCAGGGAAAGACGGATAGAAGCTCTCTGAGGTGGCTCTCCACCGTGAGGCTCAGGGAAGGTGACTTCCAGGAGGCCGCAAGACTAAGAGCTCTTGTGTCAGAGAGCCTCAAGGGAAAGGCTAGACTAAACGAGGCGGTCAAGGTCCTGGACATCCTCACCAAGGGTGGTTTAACCCAAGAGGCCCTAAAGCTCTTAGACGATCATCCGGAGCTACGTGACCGTGTACCCTCCTGGGCCTACTACCTGGGACTCTCCTCCATGATAGAAGGCAAGATGGAGGAGGCCGTGGACTACTTCTCCAAGGAGACCACCCGGAGCGGGGAGAGGGGCCAGAGGGCCCTTTACTTCCAAGGAAGGGCCCAAGAGGAGCTACTTAAATATCCAGAGGCCCTGTTAAGCTATGAGGCAGCTATCAAGGGCCCCTTAAACTACTATCAGATCCTGTCCAGAGGCCGCCACGACTATCTAAGTAAAGTGCAAACAGGCGCCAGAAGCACAGCTTACGCCATGGCCGAGCTACTTATGTCACCCACCCATGAGGATAAGTTCTCCATGGGCTTCTATCTGTGGCTCACCGAGCGCCTACCCGAGCCCTGGCCCATATTCTTGGAAGGTGAGCCCCCGGTGGGCCAAGGTGACCAGGGAAGGGCCAAGGCCTCCATATTCACCTACTTCGAGGGGGGAGACCACGCCTCGGCCATGGACGAGCTCAGGCACTCCGGGCATATCCTTGGCCTTAAGGGCCAAAGCTCAGAGGACGTGAAGCTCCTTACCCTCATGGCCGCCTACTCCGGTGAACCCCACCTGGCGGTAACCCTCATGCAGAACTTCAAGACCCAGTCGGAGTTTCCGGTTACTATGCGCTGGAACCATCCCGTGGTCTTCAACGAGGAGCTCTTAAGCGCCTACCGCCGCTACGGGCTTCCGCCCCAGGTGACTCTCTCGGTCATACGCACCGAGAGCGCCTTCCAGAGGGACGCGGTCTCCAGATCCAACGCCCGGGGGCTCATGCAGCTCCTTCCCTCCACGGCCCAGCGCCTCTCAGAGATCTTGGGGGAAAGTAGCATCCACGAGGAGGATCTCTTCCTCGCGGACAAGAACATCCGCTACGGAACCTTTTACCTCTCTCTCCTCATCAGATCCTTCAAATCCCTGGCCCTGGCCCTCTGCGGCTACAATGGCGGCCCCCACAACGTCCTTAGCTCCATAGCCGCCCGGGAGGGCCTCCCTCAAGACCTCTTCATAGAGACCTTTCCCTTCACCGAGACCTCCAACTACGTAAGAACCGTCCTGCTTTCTGTCTACTCCTACGAGCTAGCCTATCTGGGGGTGGCCAAGTATCCTGATCTAACTAAGAAGGTCTCGCTTCCAGAGATTCCCCCACCGGATTTTTAAGTATTCCCTATCTTTAGCATCCCTTTCCGCAATCTAAGAAACTCCACAAAAAAACATGATAGAGAGATAAATTTCCAATTAAGAACTGGCGGGGATTGGATTGTTTCTTTGGGAAAAAAGGAAAGATCGCAAACATTAGTTTTTTTCTTTAGCTCAGAAAAGCTATAGTAAGACTTTGGATTATTTAGATCCTTTTACAAAATTTAATTGTAGAAGTTTCAGGAAATAGATTGAACATTTTCTGAAAAAAATAAAGCTCCAAAGAAAAGAAATAAAAGGTAAGAGTTTAGAAAAAAATGAGCCATGGAAAAGAAAAAAATACGCTTGAGAATAGTAATAGTACTGATTAGGGCCTAATATAATTGTCTCGTTTAATTATGAAACCTAATCTCTTGACAATAAGGCGACAGCTGTATTAAAATAACGAGACTGATAGGGAAATAAAAAAAAGATAATCAACAAAAAGAAATCAAAAAAGAATTAAAAAAGAAACAAAAAAAAAGGAAATCAACATAAAAATCAAAAAAAGAAAATCAAAAATGAATTAAAAAAAGAAATAAAAAAAAAGGAAAAGAAACTTTTAACCTCAACATTATTCATATGGCATATAGGTTTGCGTTAAATTAAAAACAGTTATAAGTGTCACATTAAGATAAACAAACGAGAAAATAGATAGATAAGTAATATTATTCAAATAAGTAGTTACAAACAAAATATTCTGGAGACATCATGAAGAGACGTCTTTTGATTGTGTTTTTTCTTTTGTTCCTCGTGGGCTGCGGCTCGCCGCCAACATCGCTCATCAAGGGGGAATGGGTCGCAAACGAGGGGCGCTCGGAGCCTAATATTTACCAGCTCGCCCAGAAACTTTTCGGGAATCTTGTGCCCGGGGCTGGGCTTGGGCAAGTCGTGTACGAATTCAACAAGAAAAATTGCGAAATAACCTTAGGCAACAACGAAAAGGAAGAGTACGCGGCGAAGTACACCAAAGAGAACGATGAATGGCTGGTGGAATGCATGGCTGAAGAGAAGGTTGTCTACTCCTTCTTGTTCCACGATAACGACACCATAGAGCTCTTCGATGCCAATAAACGCATACCCACCAAGCTCATATACACGAGACGGGATGCCTGACGCGTAAGGCCCACGCCTCTTCTACAAAGCAAGGGGTCAATAGAGGATAGCTAAATTATATAAGGATATTATAAGGGTGGTATCCATGAAAAAAATTTTGACGGTACTTTTTGTAAGCATGATATTTTTAGGCGGCTGCGGATCTGGCTCCCAGCTAACCCCTGACGATAATTTGCTTTCTGGAAACTATAAACTGGACAAAGAAAAATCCACGGCTGACTCATACATGGTGGTGAAAGATACCTTCGCGAAAATCGTCCCTGGGGTGGAGCCTGACACAATATCTTATAGCTTCACCAAAAAAAGCTGCACTCTCCATTACGGAAATAATGAGTCCAAGGAATACGCGGCTAAATTCGAGGAGGTGAACGGCGACTGGACCGTGGACTGCATGGACGGCGACACAATGGTCTATTCCTTCCAGTTCCATTCAGACTTTACCCTGGAGCTCTCCAATGAGAACCGCATTCCCACACGCGCCATATACAAAAGGAGTTGAGTACAGCGTCTTATCACCAATTAGTCCGTAATAATCATAAGAGAGATAGAATTTAATTATAGTGCGCTGTAAAGGAGGGCAAAGTGGTAAAAGCAGTGGATATTCCAGACGAGGTTATTAGAACCGTTCGCTATAAAATCGCCACAATGTCCGACGCGAGGGAGTTTAGAAGGTACGTGATTGTGCTTTTGGCGGCGGATAAGAGATACACTTTGAAAGAAATATCCGAGCTTTTAAATATCGCTCCCCATACAGTAAGTGAGGCCATCGATATAGTTATCTCGACATTTGGGCGTGTTGAGAAAAAGCGGACCGGAGTCCGCACTACCCCGTATTTGAGTAAGGAGGAGGAACAGGATTTCCTGAAGGTCTTTGAGGAACAGGATCGCGAGGGAAAGGTTATCGTCGTTTCAGAGGTTCACAAGGCTTTCATAGAAAGAATCGGCAGAAGGGTTCCTGTTGGCAACATGTATAAGCTACTCTCTCGCAATGGGTGGAGGAGGGTAAGGCTAGACAGGCATAGCGCCGATCTTAGCCAGGGACCCGTGGAGGAGTACATTAAGAGAGGTTGTAGGTTCAAGTGGATGAAGTTGTAGAGGGAAGGCTAAAAACTAATGCCCTCCTTTAATTCCCAAATACTCTACCCAATGTTTATGCCCAATGCCTCTTCTATCCTTGAGCTCTTAAGCTTTTGGTGTAAGTTCTTGTCATCTGTTGCCTTTGGATAAATGTTTAAAGCCAAGAAACAGATAATTCGCTTATAGTTTAAGGCTTGTAAATTAAAAGCGCTTAGCTTCTTTACTAGGCTAAGCGCTTTTGTTAGTTTTGGTGTTTTCTCTAAGCTAGATTTAGCGCTTTGGGCCCTTTCCCTGCTGGGAGAGGCGGATCATGTCGGCCACCTCATAGGCGGCGTTGGCCTGGGAGAGTTTTTTCTGCTCCTTGAGGATGTCGCCTAGGACCTTGTGGGCGGTGTAGCTCTTGGGGGCGAGCCTTGTGGCCAGCTGGGCCTCGGCTAGGGCGGCCATGTTGTTACTCATGCGTTGATAGCAGAGGGCTAGCCACATGTGTGGCTCGGCTATGTCGTGTTTTACGGATATCAAGCGTTTTAAAAGAGAGACGGCCTCCTTGTAGCGGTACTCGTTGTAGAGGATTTTGGCCTTGGTGATGATTAGCTCTCCGTGGTAGGGCCAGTGGGCGAGACCGCGGTCCAGCCACTCGGTGGCCTCCTTGTTTTCCCCTATGCTGAAGAGGTATTTCATGAAGGTCACCACCTCCCGGTGGTCCGGGTCCTCCATGAGGCCAATGGCGAGGGTGTTGGCCAGATCCTGGGCCTTGGTGGCCTCGTCGGTTTGTCCCAGATCCGTAAGCACACCGGCCATGAGTCCCATGGGCCTTGGATCCCTGGGGTGCTTCAAGGTTAGTTTTTTATAGATCTGGAAGGCCTCCTCGTAATGGTGGTTGCGGCGGTAGAAATCCCCCAGCTTGTACTGGAGTTCCTCGTTGTCTGGCTCAATGGCCAGAACCTCCTGGAAATACCTTAAGGCCTCCGGATAGTTTCCCTGCTTCTGGTAGAGGTTGAAGAGCCTCCAGCGAATGCCGCTGTTCTCAGGGGAAAGGGTCGCGGCCGTGCGCAAATAGCCAAGGCCGTCCTCCATCTTGCCTTCCTTGATGCAGAGCTCGCCCATGGCCATGTTGGCGTTTATGTCTTGGGAGTTTTCCTTTAAGCGGCCCATGAGCCTGCCCCAGCGGATGAGCTTCTCGCCAGCGGGAACCTTGCCTAGCTTAACGTCAAGGTTCCCCTTGAGGATGTAGAACTCGTGGTCGTCCGGGTGCTGGAGGAGTCCGGCCTCATAGACCTGGAGCATCTTCTTGGTGGCCCTAAGCTCGGCGTAGACCTCGCCCATGCCCTTGAGGAGGTTGGAGTTGTTGGGGGAATAGAAGTGGGCTATCAATACCGGCTCCAAAAGGGATGCGGCCATCTTGGCCTGCTTCTTGGATACCAGGGCCTGGGCCAGGGCGTTGGCGGCTTCTAGGTCGTCCCGGTTGTTTACCAGGCGCTCCAGGGAATCGGCTATGGTGAACTCGCGGTTGGCCTCCTCGGTCAGGCCCATACGGAAATACACCCTACCCAGGCCGTCATAGGCGCTTATGGTTAGCGGCCTTAAAAAGAGAATGTCGCGGTACCACTTGATAGCGTCCGCGTAGCGGCCCTTGGCCGCCAAATTCTGGGCCCTCCTTAGCATGCTGGCGGGTTTTCTCTGGAAGCCCAAACTCGCCAGGATCATGTCAAAGATGTCCTCCAAGGGGGGAATGCGCCTCCAGAGCCTGGCGATTCCTCCAAAGAAAGCGCTCATGCCCCGGTGGAAGGTCCCTTGGGGGGCTGTTTCCGGAGAGCTCCCCGGTGGGGTTAGATCCAAGTCGTTAACAGAGTCCGATCCGCTGTGGATGGTGGTGGAGATTGCACCTTCATTTCCACTAGCCTCCTCGTCCGCGGCCTGGGCCGCGGCCTTGGCGCCCTCCCGGGCGCCTTCCCTGGCGGCCTCTTTCACCGCCTCCTTAGTCTCTTCCTCTTGCTCCTTGGCCTTGGCATCCTCCTTCATCTTCTCGGCGAAGGTCTTAAGCTGCGAGGTGGCGGCCATGGAGGGGGGAGGCTCGTCCTCCACCTGGGGGATGAGGCTCTTGGGGCCCACGTTGTCGTCGCTGAAGACGGAGTTTCCCAATATGCCCGAGCTACTTAGACTGGGATCGGGCGGCTCGTCCAGGGGCAAGGGCCGGGGCGGGTCTATCTTTTTCTTTTGGGGGGTGTCTGCCATGGTAGTGCGGGATGGCGGCGGGTTTTAAGCGGCCGCTCTTTCTCTTTGGTTTTTCTTTTAAGGTGAGGTTTATCGCCTCTCCCTGGAGTGGCTTATGCAATAAAGCTGCCAAATTACTCACCGATAATTTTGATGAGCACCCTTTTCTTTCTCAATCCGTCGAACTCACCGTAGAAGATCTGCTCCCAAGGCCCTAAATCCAGCTCCCCCTCGCTTATGGCTACCACCACCTCCCTTCCCATTACCTGCCTCTTCAAATGGGCATCTCCGTTGTCCTCGTAACCGTTGTGCTGGTACTGGGAGTGGGGTTTCTCCGGGGCCAGCTTCTCCAGCCAGTTCTCAAAATCCGCGTGCAGGCCTTTCTCGTCGTCGTTTATGAAGACAGACGCTGTAATATGCATGGCGTTTACCAAGACCAGCCCCTCATAGACCCCTGACTCGGACACGGCGTCTCTCACCTGGGTAGTGATGTTTCGGTACTCTCGCCTGGACTGGGTCTCGAACCACAGCTCTTTACGATAGCTTTTCATCTTAAACTCCAGAAATATTATGGAATTTAGAACCTATGCGGAATATTTCCCTTATTTTCTATGCACTTTAGGCTCTTATGATTCTCTCTATAGGATTATTTCAATATTGTCATTATAGCCCTTGCATTTGCTTTTTTCAAAAAACGCGTGATTTTTGGCTTAGGGGAATTACGGCGTTTAGGCTTAAGTTTCAAAGGGTGTCAGGTGTAGAATGGCTAAAGCATAGCTATGAACTCGTGTTTCAGAGCTTTCAAGTTTTTGTAAAAAGGGCTAAAATGCTTATCGCCTCCTTTAACTTGAGCTCAAAGCCTAAGACCCTCATATATGGAAGTATTATTTCATATCTACTAGATATATTGTGGAAGCCACAGCTTTAGCTGAGGCGTTTAACCCATCACTTAGGTAAAAATTGGAACAAACCTTGCACCTTCTTGAAATGACACCACGTGAGCTCCGGAAGCTCACTCGCTTCGCCAGATGGCATCTGTCCTACATGGCGCTCATAGCGCTATTCTTCTCGCTTCTCTATATAACTGACACCTTCAAATCCAGCGTCTTTCTCCGCGAGAAGTTCATTTTTCTGGTGATAGCCCCCATCTCCACCATTGTCTTTGTTCTCTTATCCCCCTGGAAGGGCCAGTGGAAAGAGGCCATAATAGCTATGTACAACCGCCTGGAGGGGCAAGAGGTCTTTTTGGCCATGGGGGCCATAGTGTTTATCTTCGGGTTTTTCTTCTATTCAGTTCTCATCTGGGGTTTGGGGGCGCTCGTCCCGTCCCTCTTCTATATGTGAAGGAGCCCCACAATCAATGAACTATGACCTTTTCCACAAAGCTCAGCTTAGTCATCTTGTTGATACTTACTTCCACCCTCTTGGGGGCAGGGCCCCTTTACTCTGACACCCTGAGGCTCATCTACCCGGAGGCCCCCAAGTCCCTTGACCCCCACCAGTACCCTCCCGATCCCAACGCCTATCCCATCATCATGAACACCTACCGCAGGCTCTTCGACCTTGCGGACCAAAGCTCCAATCTGGAGTCCACCTCCTCTATCGCCAGGACCTACCGGGTCTCGGACGACGGGCTCATGTACACCATCATCATGCGAGAGGACGAGAGCTTCGCGGATGGTACTCCCATCACCCCGGAGGCGGTCTTGTTCTCCTTCGACAGGCTCATGGCAACTGAAGCCGGAAAGGCCCTCTTTCCCTATCTTAGGTTCATGCGCATTGACGGCCCCTTCACCTTTGTGATGATCTTGGAAAAACCCTGGCCTCCCTTCCTATCCTCCCTCACCTTGCCCCAAGCTTCCATAATAAGCCCCATATTGGCCGGCATGCCCAAGGACCACCTCAGAACCAACTCTTTAGGATCAGGCAGGTACATTGTGGATCTCTATGAGGCCCCTGGGAGGATAACCTTACGCAAAAGGCCGGATCTATCCCAGTCCAGCTCCCCGGATCGAGTGGAGTTCTATTACGAAAAGGATTCAGCTAAGCGTCTTAGCCTGTATGCGGAAAAAGATGCCCAGATAGCCCTCTTGGACCCACCGGTCACTCAAGCCGTACCGGAAGGGTCCTCTCTAAGGACCGTTGGCACCTGGACCTCTAGGTATTTGGCCTTCAATCTGGAGAGCTCTTATCTTAAGACCCTGGAGGCCAGGGAGGCCCTGGCCCTCATGGCTGAGTATTCTTTCTCCTCTATGCCCCTAAGATCCCAAGGGCTTCTTCCCAGGGGTTTCCAGGGGGCGCCAGCGGCGCCCCCCTCCTCCAGGCTGGAAATGGTGACAGCCGAGGAGAGGGCCAGGGAGATGCTCAAAGAGACGGGTCTCCCCAAGACTCCCCTGCGCCTGGTGTATAGGGACTCTGACAAGTTTGGCTACCGGGACGCGAGCTACCTCTGTGAGCGCTTCCACTCCATAGGCGTTCCGGTGAACGCCATTGCCCTCAAAGGGAGAGACGGTGACGGCATCATGGAAAAGGGGGACTATGACATCTACCTGGGCACCAGGCACCCGGAGATTCCCTCGTCCGAGATGTGGCTGGGGAAGTTTCTAGACTCCAGGGCGCGCGCGGACTCCAATCCGGCCCGCTACAAAAACAAGGTGGCCGATAGCCAGATAGACTCCTTTGATGCCTCTCTCACCAGGCCGGAGCGGGAGAACCGCGTGAAATCCTTAACCTCGCTCGCCTCACGCGAGCGGCCTTATGTGCTCTTGTACCAAGAAGAGGATCTGTTCCTGGTGGATAGGAGGCTATCCGACGTGACACCGCACCCCATGTGGCCCCTCTACTGGCCCTTCGAGAAGGTGAATCTTAATCCCTTCCGTC
Source organism: Deltaproteobacteria bacterium (assembly GCA_031278795.1). The sequence continues at coordinate 11,283 of JAITJT010000244.1, forward strand.
AGAGCGTACCTGATGGGCCCAAGCCCCCTCCGGTGGAAGCTACCCCAGAGCCCGTGAGGGATTTTGACGAAAGCGTGGCGGAGTATTATGAGTGATCTCTGTGATAAAGAAATTTTTTATTCTCTATGAAAAAGACAAGCAAAAGATTTGCCAGTTGTGTTCATAAAGCTCTATGATAGCGAGAAGGGCTCGTTAGTTTGAAGAAATAATTTTTTAGAAATGCTATCGCATTTGCAAAAATAATTTTGGAAAGAAACTAAAAAACAAAGCTTTCTTTTGCATGTTTCAGGCGGGAAATCTAATTTTGAGAGCGCAACTCTAGGGTGTCCCTTTGCGACCTTAGATCAAAGGCTCAGGCCTTAGCCGCGCCCTTTTACCTTGGCTTAATTTACGCTATATGTGGATATAATTTTAAAAGATAGCTATTAGTAGGGGTTTTTGGCCTGTTAAGGCCCATAGACCCACCAATGCCTAAAAAGGCCTAACCGCAAGCTAGCGCCGTTTGGGGGGATCTGGTGGGAAAGCTAAAAAAGCCTAAAAAATGTCCATTAATGGACTTTATATTTTAAT
>JAITJT010000254.1 GCA_031278795.1 Deltaproteobacteria bacterium
AAGCGCAGCTGGCAGTGCGCCACTATCCAGTGTGATTTCACCCTTCCGGAGCGCTTCGATCTAACCTTCATCGACAAGGACAACACGCGTAAGCGCCCGGTCATGCTCCACCGCACCATATTTGGGTCTCTGGAGCGCTTCATAGGCATCTTAATCGAGCACTACGCCGGGGCCTTTCCCCTGTGGCTCTCCCCGGTGCAGGTGAAGCTATTGACCGTCACCCAAAGGGCGGACGAGGCTGCCAAGGATTTTTCCCTCAAACTGAGAAAGCTGGGGCTCAGGGTGGAGATAGACTTGCGAAATGAAAAACTGGGTTATAAAATACGGGAGGCCCAGAAGGAAAAGACACCCTACACGCTGGTCTTTGGTGACAAGGAAATCCAGAACCACACCGCCTCGGTGAGGACGCGCGCCGGAAAAGACCTAGGCGAAATGACCATCGATTCCTTCTTTGAGCTAATCAAGGACGAAAAGGATCCCCCGCACTGGGATCTGTCCTAAGCTCTAGGATTTTAGAAATTTTTTTTCCAAACCCCTGTGAGAGCCCCACTATCCTTAGGGCTTTCCAGGCCAACATAAACAATTAAAACAAGAGAGGTGCAAGTATCAACGGAAAGCGGAAAGAACAAGACAACAAGAGGATGAACTTCAACCAGATGATCAAATCCCCCCAGGTGCGGGTCATCGCTGAGGACGGAGAGCAGCTGGGAATTCTGGACATAGATGAGGCGCTGGCCAAGGCTAGGGAAGCTGGCCAAGACCTAGTGGAGGTCGCGCCGGAGGCCAAACCGCCCGTCTGCCGGATAATGGATTTCGGCCGCTTCAAATACCTGCAGAGCAAGAGGCAGTCCGAGTCCCGCAAAAAATCCAACGCCGTGGAGACCAAGGAGATCAAGTTCAGGCCCAAGACTGCCGAGCACGACTACCAGTTCAAGGTCCGCAACATCAAGAAGTTCCTAGAGGAGCACAACAAGATCAAGGTGAGCCTCGTCTTCAAGGGCCGGGAGATTGCCCACACGGAAGTGGGCCAAGAGCTCATGAACCGCCTGGTGGCGGAAATCTCCGAGTTCGCCCACATAGAGCAGTCGCCCAATTTGGAGGGCCGCACCATGGTCATGGTCATCTCCCCCAAATGATGCCTAAAGCCTCAAGGGAAAGCCTCTAAGGGTCTTTTCGAGTCCAAATCCAAGACATAATTTGCCTAAATTCGCGCCCTTTCCTGGGCCACCCCAGGGGAGGCCCAGGATAAGGGAGCGAAGGGTATTTTTGCGTCTTTTAGCTCATTTGTGCTTTGATTTATAATTTTATGTATATATGGTATGCGTATTGTATAATAAAGTCAAAAATTGATCCGATCCATGCTTCAAATATCCATGCTTAAATATTTAGCGCCACCAAGCTAAAAATTTAGCGCCAAGCGCTCACAGAGGCCAATAAAGGGCCTTTCCAAGGCCATTAAATGGCCTTTCCAAGGCTTTTTAAAGGCAGCATAGGGGCAGCTAAAAAATTTGATTTGAAAATTTACCCCAAAAGTGTTATATTTTGGGGCTTGACAGCTCGCGATAATTATTTCGCGGGCTTTAAACTTCCCGGGGCCGCGTTGGGGATAAAATCCCCTCGTCAATCACGGAGAAGAGAGAAAAGGCAGAACACATAAGCATGTCCGCTAAGCCTTAGGGCCTCGCGGCTCAAAAATGCCCCAGGAAAACCAAAATTGCCTTTTAATGCTCTGACCTCACCTATGGAGCTAAAATATCATGCCTATCTATGAATATGAGTGCGACAACTGCCATCATGTTTTCGAGATAAATCAGAAAGTAAGCGATCCTTCCCCCGCACAGTGCCCGGAGTGCGGAAAGGAAGGAGGCCTGCACAAGTTAATCAGCCACTCCTCTTTCCAGCTCAAGGGCTCGGGCTGGTACGCCTCCGACTACAAGGGGGACAAGTCCCCGCTTCCCAAGCCCGGGGCCTGGGCTGACAACGACGCGCCCAAAAAGAAGAGCTACATGGATCAAAGCCCGGAGGAGCGCAAGAGCACCATCAAGGACATCACCTCAAGTGTAGCCAACCGGCTCTAAGAAAATCCATCTAGGACCCTAGGCTTAAGCCTCCGGCGGAATTTTTCTGCCCGGGGACTCCATCTTGAAGATGGGGCTCCCCGGGCTATTTTTTTGAGCCCGCTTTATTTGACCTCTGCTAATTTGATTTCTTTGAGCATGGCACCTGCCGCGGCTATGGCGAAAGCGTGGGTTGGGGCCGTCACCTTGGGGAGGAATGAGGGAAGGGGAGGCTTTTTACTTAGCTCCGTGGGGATGCCACTCTCCAGAGACAAGAGAGCGTTTCCTCCAAAGCTAGCTGCCTTTTGGAGAGTAGCTAGAGACGTCCCCACGAATACCGAGCGCGAGAGATCCACCTTTTCCCTCTCTGAGAGCTCCTCATAGCTAGCTAAACTAGTGGGATCCGCGCCCTTAGGGAGCCCCAAGGCCCTTAAGGGCATATCAACTTTATTGATTGAATCATTTATAAGTGAATCTTTACTAAGTGTATCATTGCTAAGTGAATCATTAAGTATTGATTCATCTAAGAGCAGCAGGGCCGGACTTTTGTCCGGCGCTGGCGCTTGGGGCTTAAGTAGTTCCAAAGCCTTATGATAGATATCCTCCACGCTGATACTATCAAAGCAGATACGCCTCTCCAGAGGGCAGGTCCTTTTCAGGCAAGGGGCGCAGGGGACGTCTTTTCCGCGGATAACAAGGGAACCTAAAGAGAGCGGTCCGGTGGTTATGGGGTTAGTGGGACCAAAAAGAGCTAGTAGCTTTATCCCTGAAGCTGTTCCTAGGTGCATGAGCCCGGAGTCGTTGGTAATCATGAGGTTTAGGCTCTTAACTATGTTTATGAGCTTAGGAAGGCTGGTCTTTCCGGTTAGGTTTAAGACCTTTGGACCTGTGGGGAGGAGCTTCATTAGAGCTTGGGCATCTACCTCTTCCGCCTGGCTTCCCAAGATGACCAGGCCTCCGGAGAATGTTTCCAGCAAAAGTTTGGCCGCCCCGGCGAAAAGCTCAAGGGGGGCCTTCTTGGCGCTCCCGAAGCTGGCCCCGGGGGCCACTCCCAAGAGGAAGGGACAATTGTCTCTAAGTTTTTGGAACTCATGGGGAACTTTTCCGTCCAGTTGAGGGGAAAGCTCTCCCAGCTTAGGGAAATGGAAGCAGTTATTAGCATCTTTTTCACTAACAAGATTTAAGTGATAGAAGACCTCATGGGCGCTTAAGAGCTCATCATTAAGAAGTAATTTCTTTGTGAGAAGGGGGCCCCTTCCGTCACGGAGATAGCCCAATCTTTGGGGGATTCCGGAAAAAAAGGCATTAAGTGCCGCGCCAAAGGCGTTTTGGAGGAGAACGGCCTTTTCCAGGGGAAGGGATCTTAGTCTCTTTATATAGCTTAGTCTTTCTTTAAAGCCCCTTCTGTCTTCTAAAAGGGCGCACTTGTCTTGGAAGAGGGCCTGGTAGAGATTAAAGCCCGCGCCTCTGGCGCTAAGGACTGAGTACTCTCTATCAATGAGCGTATCTAGCGCCGGAAGGCTGATGATAGCGTCTCCTAGCCAGTTGAGGCCCCTAATGAATTGCGTGGGTGGCTTTAGCAAGGATTATTCTTCCGGAGGGTTTTCTTTTTGGAGGGATGGGGGGAGCTTCTCCAGGACGGCCTTGAGGAAGGCCGGGGCGTCGGTGGGGACGAGCGCGCTCTCCAGGGCTAGTATGGGAAGCTTCATGTCTTCTAGCTTGATGCTATCTTTGAGGGTGGTGAGGAGGTACTCCGAGCGGCTGAAGTTAAGAAGATCTTCCAGCGCCTTTCTCTCCATTGGCCCGTAGGGCTCGTGATCCCTAAAGGCCCTAAAGGCCACGGGTTCTAAGCCGAGATTGAGTAGGGTCTTTTTAAAGAGCTGGGGCCTGGCCAGGCCGCAGAAGGCGCTGAGGCGTTTTCCCTTGAGAAAGTCCACTTCCAGGCGTTTTTGCCCCCTTAGGGAGCTAAAGGCCCCGGCCTCAATCTTGGCCGTGAAGATGGGCTTGTCAGAGCTTAGGTTTCTTATACTTTTAGGAACCTCAGGGGTCTCTCCATTTCCCACCACCACGAATATATCCGCGGCCGCGGCCGCGGATATATTTTCCCTCAAGGGCCCCGCCGGAAGAACCCTCCCGTTTCCCAAGGGCTTCTCCCCTTGGAACATGAGGATGTCCAGGTCTCTCTTTAGGGAAAGGTGCTGGAAGCCGTCATCCAGGATGAGGCAGTCAGCCCCTTGCTTCACGGCCTCAGCGGCCGCGAGGCTGCGCTTCTTGGAAACCAGGACCATGGAGCGGGTGAGTTTTGCTACCAATTGGGGCTCGTCTCCGGAGTAGTCCAGGGCGACCAAGGGTCCCAGGCCCAAGGATACCAGGACAGGATCCGGGTAGAGCCTCGATCTCTTGCGGCCGTAGCCCCTGGAGAGCACGGCCGGGTTGAGGCCCCTCCGTATGAGTTCCCCGGCCAGATAGATGGCCATGGGGGTCTTGGCGCTTCCCCCCACGGTCAAATTTCCCACGGATATGAGGGGTAATGGCGCTTTTTGGGAAGGAAGGAGCCCATATTGATAGAGGCGGCGCCTGAGGGAGTTTAGGGCTCCCCAGGTGTAGGACGCGGCCCTTACGAGGTAGCCGCCTTTGGTTTTTTCCTTCCAGAAGAGTTCGCTTCGCATTTATGTCCCTTTGGATTTGGGGCTTTTAGTTCTTTCTGAGGTCTCTGTCTATGGCCTTTAGGCTCTCTGCGGATTTTTCCAGTTTACCTAAAGAATCCCTTAGGTCCTCAAGATCGGATGCGCTCTCCTTATCAATGGCTCTCTCCTCTTGGGGTTTTTTCTCTAGCTGAGGTGCTTTTGGAGCATCTAAAGAGCTCTCTTTTGAGCCTTTGGAGTCCTCCTCCGGGCTATCCGGCGGGAAATCTTGAGGGTCAATAAAGGAGAGGGTTTTTTTGGCGGATCCCCGGTGGCCTAAGATGAACTCCCTTCCCTTTTCCCCCATCTCCCTGAGGCGCTCCGGGTCTTCCAAAAGAGCCCTCAGCCTAGGTTCCAGGGTCTCCTTGGTTACTATCTCGGCCGCGCCAGAGTCCACCAGGGCGTTGTACATCCACTTGAAGTTGTGGTACCTGGGCCCGGTGAGGACGGCCTTCCCCTTGGAGGCGGGCTCCAGGGGGTTGTGGCCTCCCCCCTCGTGGGGGCCTTTGAAGCTTTTACCTATGATGGCAATGTCACAGAGGTTGTAGAAGCGGTCCAGCTCGCCTAAGGTGTCCAGGAGAAAGACCTTGGCGTCCTTGGGGGTTTCGGTTGGTTTGGTGCGCCTGGCAGCGTGGATGTCCGCTAGATCCTGGATGAGCCTCCAGGTGAGCCCGAAGCGGGTGCGGTCCCTGGGTGCTATCACGAGTTTTAGATCCGGCATGTCCTTGGCAATTGAGAGAAAGGCGTTAAGTATTAAGAGCTCTTCTCCTGTATGGGTGCTCCCGGCCAAGATATAGCGGCCCTGGGGCCAGTGGGCTTCTTCTAAGATGTGATCCTTCTTTGCTGGATCCGGGCTTTCCACCTCCTGGTCGAACTTGAGGTTTCCGGTTACCTTGAGTATGGATTTGTCGGCTCCCAGCTCCAGGAATTTTTCCAGATCCTCATCCGTCTGGACGGCTATGTGGGTGAAGAGGTTAAGAACCCTCTTCCAAAAGAAGCGAATGCGGCGGTAGTTCTTAAAAGAGCTAGGGGAGAGCCTAGCTGAGACCAAGGAGGAGGGGATGTTTCGGGACTTAAGGGAGCTTAAAATGCCTGGCCAGATGTCGGTTTCCACCAAGATGAGCGCGTCCGGGTCGCAGGCCTTGAGAAAGAGCCTTCTGGAGAGGTGGAAGTCCAAGGGGGAGGGCACCACCTGGAGGGTGGGGAAGCTCTCCCTGGCCATCTTGAGCCCGGAGAGGGTGGTGGCGGAGACAATCACGTCCAGGCCTCTGTTTTTGAGCTCAGCTACCAGCTCCCTACATGAGTGCACCTCGCCTAGGGAGAGGGCCCAGACCCAGACCCTCTTCTTTTGATCCAACTTGGGTAAGAGCTTGGAGGGCCCCAGGAAACGCTCCTTGAGGGTGCGCAGGTACTCGTTGTTGATGAGGCCCCTAAGTAACAGATAGGGAGTCATTAAAAGGAAGACGAGGGTGTAGATTACGCTGTAAAGTGTTCGCATGGTTATAGCTTAACTAAGAGTTGCCAGGAGTTTTGGATAAAAGCTTTTGTCAAGACACATCTTAGCAGATGCCACTAATTCAATCTACAGCCACGTTTAGCAAATGGCGTTTATGTTAAAAGCTATTAGGGGTTTTAATTTTTGCGTAAGAGGGCTGGATATGGAATTATGGGGATTTTGGGGTTTTTGGGGGAGTAAGGGAGAAACTTTTGGGGGGAAGCTCTTGGAGAGTGGGATTCTTAGAGGCTAGGTGAATGGGGCTTTTGGGGCTTTTAGGCCACGGAAACCTAGGGAAACTGCCTCAGGAAGCGGGTGTCACCGGAGTAGAAGCGGCCGATATTATCCAGGTTGTATTTAAGCATGGCCATTCTGTCCACGCCTATGCCAAAGGCGAAGCCCGTAACCAAGGAGGGGTCGTAGCCCACGTTCTTGTAGAGGGCCGGGTTCACCATGCCGCAACCCAAGACCTCCAGCCAGCCGGTGCCCTTGCAGAGCCTGCATCCCTTGCCGTGGCAGCTGACGCAGCTCACGTCCACCTCGGCCGAGGGCTCGGTGAAGGGGAAGAAGCTGGGGCGCAATCTTATTTTGGTGGCGCCTTCGAAGAATTCCTTGGCGAAGACCTGGAGCACGCCCTTGAGGTCAGCCATGGTGATGTGCTTGTCCACCACCAGGCCCTCTATCTGGTTGAACATGGGCGAGTGGGTGAGGTCGTCGTCGCGGCGGTAGGTCTTTCCGGGAACCACTATCCAGATGGGGGGCTTCTGTCTCTCCATGGTGCGGATCTGCATGCCCGAGGTATGGGTTCTTAGGAGTAGGCCGCTTCCCACGAACAAGCTCTGCTGCATGTCCCTGGAGGGGTGGTCAGAGGGAAAGTTCAGGGCCTCGAAATTGTAGTAGTCGGTCTCCACCTCCGGTCCCTCGGCTATGCTAAAGCCCAGGCGCGCGAATATCTGGCAGATCTCCTCGGTGGTTCTGGGGATGAGGTGCTTGGCGCCCAGTCTTCTCTTTCTCCCGGGTAGGCTTACGTCTATGGTGTCCCTGAGCTCAGACTCGCTCTTCTCTTTTAAGAGGGCTTCTTGGTAGAGGGAGTTTAGGGTGTTTTTGAGCTGGTTGAGGGCGCTACCCGCCTCCGGGCGATCCTCTTTGGAAAGGGCCCCCATCTTCTTGGAGATCTCGCTTAGGCGTCCCTTGCTTCCCAGAAACCTCACCCTCACGGCCTCCAAGGCCGTTAGATCCTTTACTTCCGCAAGTGCCTGGGAGGCCTCCTGGCCAATATTCAGAAGTTCCAGAAGAAAGGCCTGCTTGTCCATAGAATCTTAGACCTCGAGTTAAAACGCTTAAGGTGAGAAAAAAGGCCGCCGGAACTTATGGGGAGTCATGGGCGGCCGGGGGATATGTGGGGATTAGGGTATTAAATGAGGGCGCTGGCTTTGAGTTTGTCCACGATGCCTTTGAAGGCCGCGGGATCCTCGGCAGCTATGTTTGAGAGCACCTTGCGGTTGAGCTGAATCTCGGCCTTGTTCAAGGCATCCATGAGCCTGGAGTAAGAGACCCCCAGCTCCTTGGCCGCGGCCCCGATCCTCGTGATCCAGAGGGAGCGCATCTCCCTCTTCCGGACCTTGCGGTCGCGGTACGCGAACTTGAGGCCTCTCTCCACTCCGCCCTTGGCCGAGCGGAAGAGCACCCGCCTGCCGCCCCGGAAACCCTTGGCCATCTTTAAAAACTTCTTATGGGTTTTTTTGGTTTGAATACCGCCTTTGATACGCATGAGGCAAACTCCTAAAACGATGAAAAAAAGCCTATGAAAATCTCTTTATGATTAAGGAAAGCTCCAAAGGGAAAGATCTGGGCTTAGGACCCCAGATAGGGCAGAAGCCTCCTGATGGCGGACATGTTGGCGCCCTCCACCAGGGCCTTGGACCTGAGGCGCCTCTTCTGCTTGGTGGTCTTGGTGGTGAGTATATGGCGGGCGAAGGCCTTGTTGCGGCGTATCTTGCCCGAGCCCGTGAATTTGAAACGCTTCTGGGCGGAACGGTTGGTCTTCATCTTAGGCATGGTGATAATCTCTCTTTGGAAAGGGGCTTAGCTTTAGGTGGCTAAGCTATAAAGTAGAAGTGTTCTAATGCTTCTTGCGACAATAAGGCCCCATAGGGCATAAGCCCTCCTAGGGGGTCCATTCCCGCTACAGCCTTGAGAAATTACCACAAGCCCTCCCCACTGTCAAGACAAAATGCCTAATTGGCCTTAGCTGGAAAAAGAGCGCTTTTTGCTCTTTTTTGCTCTCAAGGCTCTGAAAAAGCCTTAAATAGCCGCGAGCGGCAGTTAAGATGCCATAAAGACCAAGAAGTCCAGGCACTGAGCCGTTTTGCCTGAAGAGGGCTTTAGGCTAAGAGGTGGCTTCTGACTTTGAGAGTGGATTAAACATTATCTTGTATTAATTTTAAATTTTTTATTAAATTTATGCTAAATTATTTTATATATCCTAAAAATATATATAAGAGTCTTGCGTAGCGAGTGTGTTCAAGCTGGGCTGATCTTTAATGATTAAGGACAGTTCCTCATCCAAAACACCACCCAGCTGGTCTCGGAGCAAGGATAAGGAAGTTGAAGGTATC
>JAITJT010000293.1 GCA_031278795.1 Deltaproteobacteria bacterium
GAGGCTCTTAGCCTGGGGCGTAATCTATCAATACATAACCCAAAGTATTTATTTTCCAAGCAAAACGTAGCTGTTTTTTTTGGAAAACAAATGCCCAAAAAGGACAAAGATGATCTACAAAACTTTCAAGGAACTAACGCTTTCGGCGTTGGGTTTCGGCAACATGCGCCTCCCCACGCTCGAAGGCGGGGCCATAGACCGAGATACGGCCCACAAGATGATCGCCTACGCCTATGATAACGGTGTTAACTATTTCGACACGGCCTACGGCTACCACGGAGGTGACTCGGAGCGCTTCATTGGAGAGTCTTTGAAGAGGTACCCTCGCGAGAGCTGGCATTTGGTGTCCAAGTTCCCGGGTTACGAGAAACGCACCGAGTGGAAGCCCCACGAGGTCTTCCAGGAACAGCTGGACAAATGCCAGGTGGAGTACTTCGACCTCTACATGCTCCACAACGTCTACGAGCACAATTTGGAAACCTACCTGAACAAGGATTTCGGCATTGTGGATGCCCTCCTTAAGGAGAAAGAGAGAGGGCGCATCCGGCACTTCGGCTTCTCCGTCCACGGGAGAACCGAGACCTTCCTGAAGTTCCTGGAGGTCTACGCGGATATCATGGAGTTTTCCATGATAGAGCTTAACGCCCTGGACTGGAACCTCCAGGACGCCAAGGTAAAATACGAGGTTTTGAAGAGTAAGGGTATCCCGATACTAGTCATGGAGCCCGTGCGTGGCGGGAAGCTCAGCTCTTTTTCAGCGGAAAACGAGGCTAAGCTTAAGGCCATGAGGCCGGATGAGAGCATAGCCGCCTGGGCCTTCAGGTGGATTCAAACCTTAGATAGCGTCCTGGTTACCCTAAGCGGCATGACCACGGAAGAGCAGGTGGTGGACAACGTCAAGACCTTCTCCCAGTACTTGCCCTTAAACCCCGAGGAGAAGGCCCTCTACGAGGAGGTGGTGGGCGCCTTGGCGGACTTCGTGCCCTGCACGCTGTGCCGCTACTGCATCCCGGACTGCCCCAAGAACCTGGACATCCCCACCTTCATCAAGCTCTACAACGACTGTCGGGTGGCCCCCTCAGGGATCGCCAAGATGGCCGTGGACGCCATGCGCCCCAGCGAGCGCCCCGGGATGTGCATTGAGTGCGGTAACTGCGTGGAGGTCTGCCCCCAGAGTATTGACATACCGGCCGCCTTGAAGGACCTTATGGAGATTATCGATAAGGTCCCTAGGTTCGTGCCCGCCAGGGAAGAGGACTGAGCCTAATATCCTCTAAGATTAAGTTTGTCTTGACTTATCTAGCATTTGTCTGGCCTTATATAGCCTTAAAAGCCTTTGTCTTTTCTTTAGCCTTATAAATACTTAGGCGGAACGCCCTTTACATTGGGCGTTCCATCTTTTCCGCTCAGAGGGAGCCCCATGGCCAAAAAAGAAATCATGGTGGTGGATGACAATCTAGCCACCCTTAAACAAATAAGCTTCTTTTTGGGCGGACTCTACGACTACACCCTGAAGACCTCAGGGGCCCAGGCCCTGGACTACTGCCAGGAGGACAGGCCGGATCTGGTGTTACTGGACATTGACATGCCGACCATGGACGGCTTTGAGACCATATTCCGGCTCAAGCAGCTCCCCACCATGGCGGGTGTGCCCGTATTGTTCCTTAGCTCCAACACCACCTCGGAAACTGAGGTGAAGGCCTTGGAGTCGGGGGCTAGGGACTTCATCCACAAGCCAGTGGACGCGGCCATCCTCCTCCACCGCATAGCGCTTCACCTGGAGCTCTCCCAATACGAGACCGACATGTCCCAGACCCGCCAGGAGCTGGAGAACAACATCGTGCTCTCCTTTGTGGATTTAGTGGAGAGTAAGGACAGCAACACAGGTGGCCACGTCATGCGGACCACCAAGTACCTGGATCTCCTGGGCCGCACCTTAATCGCCAAGGGGCTCTTTAAAGAGGAGCTCACCCCTGAGACCCTGGAGCTCATGGTGAAGGCCACACCTTTCCATGACATAGGAAAGATTGGCATATCCGACGTAATCTTGACTAAAAACGGGCCCCTCACTGCGGAAGAGTACGACGAGGTTAAGAACCACACGGTCCTGGGGGGAAACTTCCTCAAGGGCATCTTCCAGAGGCTTCCGGATCAGGACTATCTGGAGATCGCCACCACCATGGCCCTGGGCCACCATGAGAACTGGGACGGCTCGGGCTACCCTAGGGGGCTCGCCAGAGAGGAGATACCTTTTAGCTGCAGGCTCTTATCGGTGGTGAACGTCTACGACGCCTGCTTAACCGCCCGCATCTACCGCCCGGCCCTAAGCCACGAGGAGGCCTGCCGCATCATCTTAAACGGCACGGGCAGCTACTTCGACCCGGCCGTGGTGGACGCCTTCTTCCTCACCAGCCACATCTTTGGGGCCCTCAACCAGACCCAGACCTCCTTACCCATGTCCAGGAAGCGCAGCTTCAAGGACAAAAGGCAAAAGGAGCAAGTGACAATCTAGTTGCCTTAGGCATAAACATAAAATTCTGTGGATATATTTAGTCTAAATATCAATGTTTGTTAGTTCATTTTTAGTTTAAAGGGCATCGCATGCATCTTTGGCTATCCCTTTAAGGGCTTCCACTGGCCTCTGGAGGCTCCCACAGGCCCTCTTCTAGATCTCGTGTTAAATGGCCCATCTTTGTGGTATAAAGGTGAAGATTTAGTTCCGATAATTGTTTTTGTTCTGGAGATTATTTAGTTTTGAAAGAAATTTTGGTCATAGACGACAACGACACCGTGCTGAAGCAGATAGCCAGTATCCTCTCCGGGCACTACGAGTACTCCCTGGTGCGCTCGGCGGACCAGGCGGTGAAGTACTGCTTGCGGGAAAGGCCCGATCTGGTGCTTCTGGATATAGAGATGCCCGGAAAGGACGGCTTCGAGTGCCTAAGGCTCTTAAAGCTCAACCCGGACATGGTGAGGGTGCCCATCATCTTCCTCACCAGCAAGCACGACCGTGAGACAGAGGTGAAGTGTCTCCAGAGCGGGGCCAGGGACTTCATCAGGAAGCCTGCCGAGAAAAACATCCTGCTCCATAGGCTGGAGACCCATCTGAGCATTGCCGACTTCCAAGGCAAGCTCTCCAAGTCCGTGGTGACCATGTCCAATATCCTAGGCATATCAGTGGCCGAGCTCATTGAGTGCCGGGACGAGAACACCGGGGGGCACGTCATCCGCACCAGCCTCTACGTGGAGATCCTGGGGAAGGACCTTCTGGAGCGGAACGTCTTCGAGTACGAGCTTAACGAGGTGAACCTGGAGCTCATAGTGAGGGCAGCGCCGCTTCACGACATAGGTAAGATCTCCATAAGCGACAAGATACTCCTTAAGCGCGGAAAGCTAGACCAAGAGGAGTTCAGCATCATGAAGGGGCACGCGGCCATAGGGGCCAATATCCTGGAGCATATGTACAAGCGCACCCCCACCCAGGACTACCTCAAGTACGCGGCCCTAATAGCCTCCTCCCACCACGAGCGCTACGATGGTCACGGCTATCCCTACTCTCTGAAGGGCGACCAGATACCCCTCTCCGGAAGGATAATGGCCGTGGCCGACGTCTATGACGCGCTTGTGGCCAACCGGGTGTACCGGGACGGGCGTCCCCACGGAGAGGCGGCGCAGATTATCTACGAGGGTAACGACACCCAGTTCGACCCCAGGGTGGTGGAGGCCTTTGAGAGGTGCGAGGAGCACTTCAAGGAGATTAGCTCCCAAAAAGATTTCAAGAAACTGGCGCATTTGTGAGGAGTTTAGAATTCATGGAAAATATCTTTAAGTCTGGGAAGAAACACAGCGTGTTCCACTGGGAGGACCTGGGTGACATAAAGGAAGGCCGGGGCGATCTGGGGGAATACATGCCAGTCTTGGTCTATAGGCTCATGCAGTACACTATGCTGGATGCCCTCTCCCAGGGAATGGGGGAAGATGAGGCCAATCTCTATTTCAAGAAGGCCGGATACCTGGCCGGTAGGGAGTTCACCAAGAACCTTCTTAACACAAGCCTACCCCTCAAGGAGTTCGTGGCCGATCTGCAGCAGAAGCTAAGGGAGTTAAAGATCTGCATCTTCCGCATAGAGCAGCTGGACACCGACCAAGGCGACTTGGTGGTCACAGCCGCCCAGGATCTGGACTGCTCCGGCATCCCCACCACCAACGAGACGGTGTGCAAATACGACGAGGGCTTCATCTCCGGCATATTCAGCTCTTACTTCCAGAAACCCTATGACGTGGTGGAGGTGGACTGCTGGGCCAACGGCAACCGGGTCTGCCGCTTCAAGGGCGGGCCTGTGAAAGAGGGCAAGTAGAATCAAGAATTTTATGGAACAGTTTGATAACACAGCTTCTGTTAATAACCAGGCGGCATCGGCGGATGCCATCTGCGAGTTGCTTTTTGAGTACCTCAGGGACGTAATATACAATCCCACCAAGGCCAAGCTCGATCCGGACGCCCTCAGCGGGAAGTTTAGGGACTTGGGCCTGGGTCTCATGTTCATAGCCGACTGCCTCTCCGAGACCAGGGATTTCGCCAACGCCTTAGCCAAGGGGGACCTCAAGGCCAAGATGCCCGGGGCTGGTAATGAGATTGCCGCCCCCCTCAAGACCCTCTATTCAGCCTTAAAGCACCTCACCTGGCAGGCCAATGAGATAGCCGCCGGGGACTACTCCCAGCGGGTGGATTTCATGGGAGAGTTCGCGGACGCCTTTAACGATATGATACTTCAGCTAGACGAGCGCAACCGTGAGCTGGTCATGTCCAAGCTAACCGCCGAGGCCACCTCTAAAGCCAAGAGCTCCTTTCTCACCAAGGTGAGCCAGGAGATGAGAACCCCTCTGAACGCTATCTTGGGCCTCTCCGCCGTGGAGCTGCAGAAGGACCTCCCCACCCTCACTAGGCTGAATTTGGAGAAGATCTGGAACGCTGGTTCCAGCCTCTTACGTATTGTCTCGGACATATTGGATATCTCCAGGGCCGAGTCCGGTAACTTTGAGATAATCCCGGTGGACTACAGCCTCATGGAGCTGGCTAAGGATTTGGTGCAGGTGAACATCGTGCGCATAGGCACCAAGGACATAAGTTTCGAGCTGGAGATGGACCCCACCATCCCCCAGAGGCTCTCCGGTGACTCCCTACGGGTTAAGCAGATCTTAAACAACGTGCTCTCCAACGCCTTCAAGTACACGGACCGCGGCAAGGTGCGCTTCGCCATCAGCTGGGAGCGGGAGGGTGACAACGCCCAGATAAGGTTCCAGGTATCAGACAGCGGAAGGGGCATAAACCCTGAAGACCTCCAAACCCTCTTCACCAATAACCAAGAGATAAACTCCGATGCCAACCGCTATGTGGAAGGAACGGGCCTTGGCCTTTCCATCACCAAGTATTTGGTGGATCTAATGGGAGGCTCCATAATCGCCGAGTCCGTCTACGGCCAGGGGAGCACCTTCACGGTCACACTTCCCCAGAAGATAATAGCCGAGGAGCCCATAGGTGAGAGAGCGGCCACTGACTTTGAGAGCTTCCGCTCCATAGACAAGGGCCTCAGCGTGGAGGGAAACCTCGCCAGAACCCCCATGCCCTACGGCCGGGTGCTCCTGGTGGACGACGTGCCCACTAATCTAGACGTGGCCGAGGGCCTACTCTCCCCCTACGGGCTCAAGGTGACAATCGCCACCAGCGGCATAGAGGCCATAGAAAAGATCTCCGCCATCAAGGATAAAGACCCCTCTCACCTGAAATACGACATAATATTCATGGACCACATGATGCCCGGCATGGACGGAGTGGAGGCCACCCGCCTCATCCGCTCCAACATCAAGACCGACTACGCCAAGCATGTGCCCATCATTGCCTTCACGGCCAACGCCATACCCGGAACCGCCAAGTATTTCCTGGAAAGCGGCTTCACGGGCTATCTTCCCAAACCCATAGACATAGTCCAGCTGGACGCTGTCCTAAACAAGTGGGTAAGGAAAAAGGAGAGGGAATCGGTTCCGGCGGTGAAGGTGGTGGAGGATCAACCTAGCTCCAGCGACAGGCCCCTCTTAGGGATAAAAATAGAAGGGCTCGACGTGGAAACAGGCATAAGGCGCTACGGAAAAGAGGACAAGTATATAAAGATCCTTAAATCCTACGTGCTCCACACGCCCAAGCTCTTGGAAACCATAAAGGCCACGGCCAGGTCCTCCTTTAAGGACTACGCGGTGGCGGTTCACGGCCTCAAGGGCTCCAGCTACGGCATATCCGCCAATCTGGTGGGGGACATGGCGGCATCTCTGGAGCACATGGCCAAGGAGGGGAAAAGCGACAATTTCGCGGACACCCATCTCTCGCTTTTGGAGATGACCAAGAAGCTCATAGAGGATCTAAATAAGTTTCTTTCTAGCTATGATCAAAACAAGTCCAAGAGCGTGGTGAAGGACATGCGAAAAAGCCCGGACAAAGACCTTCTGCAGATGCTACTCGAGGTCTCCAAAAGGGGAAAGACCTCCCGCATGGAGGACATCTTAAGCCAGCTGGAGCTCTTTGACTATGAGAGGGACTCGGACTTGGTTCCCTATCTTAGGGAGCAGATGGAAAACTTCGACTACCCGCAGATATGTGACAAGCTCTGTCAGTATCTTGGCCAGACCCACCCCAGATTCACTTGAGCCTCAAGATTTCTTTTGGCTCATAATAGGACTCTTCCAGAGAAAGCCCCCGGGAGGGGGCAGTCTGCCCCGCCCTGGGGCGCATCTTACCCTCAATAATCTTCCTGAACGCCTCCCCGTCCATCTTTCCCTTTCCTATTTCCCACAGTGTTCCCGCGATGGATCTCATCATGTGTCTTAAAAACCCTGAGCCTCTCACCTCGAGCCTTACTATCTCCGGAGAGGGTTGGTAAATACGCGCTGAAAATATCTCCCTAACAGAGCTCTTGGACTCGGATCCCGTGCTTTGGAAACAGAGGAAGTCCTTTTCCCCCACCAGGTGCAAAAGGGCCTCCTCCACCTTAGCCCAGTCTAAATTAGGCCCCACCCACCAGGCCCTCCAGTCAAACATAGGGTTCCTGGTCACACTTGTGAGGTAGTCGTAGCAGTATTTTTTCCCAGTTGAGCTGAAGCGCGCGTGAAAATCCAAAGGCACCTCCTCAGCCGCGAGTACGGCGATCGCGGAAGGCAAATTACGGTTAGTCCCCCTCACGATATCCCTGGGGCTTCTTTGGGAGTGGGTAAGAAAGGAGGCCACCTGGCCGCTGGCGTGAACGCCAGCGTCCGTGCGGCCGCTACCAAAGACGACCACCCGGTGGCCGCAGACCGCGCCAATGGCATCCTCTAGGAGCTCTTGGATAGTGAGGCCGTTTTCCTGGCGCTGCCAGCCGCACAAGCCGGTTCCCCTGTACGCCACCTTGAGTTTGAAGTTGCGCTGGGGTGGATTTGTTGATTCCGTTAGAGTCACGTTTGGCCTCTGTGACAAAGTGAGCGTTAGAAAAAAAAGAGGGGTGAAAGGGAAAAAAGATATTTATATGGCGATTAGTAATATTGCGACAAAAGTCTTTTTTGACATAGGTTTAGGTCCACAAGTTTTTGGGAAAAGTCCTCCCTATAAATCAATATATAAAATCTAAAGGAAAGCATATCTCACAAGAAGTGGAAATGCAAGTATTTAGAAAACATATGATTATTTTTGGGGCACAACGCTTCTATTGTAGGGGAGGGTTTTGGAGAGGATAGTGGTGGGGAATTTAGGGTGTTTTAAAAAATGTTTGGTAGAGAGCTTCATGAGTTAATATGAAACAAGCATGGAAATTTTTTTCGAAATTAGGGGAAGTAATATTTAAGAAAAAATCAAGCAACCTTTTAATTTAATCTATCTAACACTTATACCAGTAAGGAAAGGTGGTTAATATATTCGTAAAAAAAAGAGAAAAAAGGAGCATCAAATTTTCACGGGCTCTTTCATCCAGCCATCGGTGAGGGCCTTTTCAATAATCTTTTCGGCTATAAAGAAGTCGAAATCAGCGTCGATGTCCACGTTTTCCTCCCTGGTGGTAAGGTAGGTGCCGAGCTTTTTCCCAAAGAGGCTATCATTAAAGATATTTTCGCACCTCGCGACTATGACGGAGCCGTCGTTAACAAAGACGGTCTTTAGATCCTGCCGGCGGTGCTCGGTACCGAAGGGAGGGTAGTTGAAATAGTCGTAACCAGTGGAGACCGAGTCGTAGTCTCCACCCTCGAAGCTCTTTATGACCTTGTCAATCAAGCCTTCCCGGCGTATGGGGCTCGTGCACTGGAGTAGGACCGCGATATCCGCGTCTAAGACCCTCAGGGCGTGGGCTATGACGTCGCGGCTCAGAACCTCATCTTCCGCAAGCTCCTTGGGCCTCTCCAGGACCTTGGCCCCGTAGCTCTTGGCGACCTCCATGATCTCCTTGTCCTCGGTTGATACCACAAAACTGTCCATCAGCTTGGATTCCAAGGCGTCCTTGATGGTCCAGGCGATGAGTGGATGGCCCGCTATCAGTTTAATGTTTTTTCTTGGAATCCCCTTGGAGCCGCCCCTGGCGGGTATAACGCCCAAATACATAATACCACCTAATAAAACTGTCTTTTTATTGGGAAAAGGTTTTTTTTCCTCATATCAAAAACTGTAACAAAATTTTTGTGTATTGTCAAATATTTAGGTAAATATGTTTTGAGTGGAAAGGTGCCTAATAGAGCGGCTAATTTAGTGTTATATAATCATTTACGAAAAAAATTAATGTGTCAGCCGTATGCCTAAAGCTTCACAATCTCTTAATATTGAGCCGTTCTAATGTCCCTGTTTTAGAGAAAGCTTTGGCCAAAGGTTTACAAATAAATTGTTACTTTATTTTGATAAGTATTAATAAAGACAACAACTTAGCTAAGCTGAATATTATGAAGAATTGTTTGAATTTGTTCTTTGGAAATTTCTTTGTTCCTTTCACTGTAAATGCTTGAAGCCGAGGAACCAAAAGCCTTAATTATGAAACTTTGTTCCCTTGGGACGCGAAATTTCATCCTAAACAACCATTGACCTCTTTTATTGTCACGCATTAAAACAGCTTTAATACCACGTAACTTACGAAAAGCAACTAGTAATGTTGGATCATTAATTAGATTTTTTGGTATTTTTTCATCATCTTTCCGAATTTTTGTAAAGTTTTTGTGCAATCTAATTTCTAATAATGAAGTTATTAAGATTGATAAAGCTAAGAAGCATTCAAGCCCCGAAATGCGTTCAGGGGTCTTTAACATAATTTTAGGGATACGAAATTTATTGCCTTGTAAAAAGGTTGAAGAATGACTGATTTTTAAATGATCCAGATAATGACTAAGTATTTCCTCTGGCGAAAGAGACAAGTTGTTTGTGGCTAATAGAAAGCGTCCCGAGCCTAGTAGTTCTTTGGCGACTGCTCCAGAGTCTAAGACGATTGTCCCAATAACATAATAGCTTTTTTTAACCTTATCGCCAGCATTTATTGTTTCATCATTTTCTGGGATTATTGTCAGTTTTCTAACTGTTTCAACTGATTCAAATGCGTGCCATTTTAATTTGGATTTCCATTTGTAGCATGCTTTTATGGCATCAGTTTCACTCGTGAATTCTTGAGCGCATAAGGCTTTCAGAGTGTCTTTTGCTGTGATTAACTCTTTTAGTATATTTTGTTCTAACTTATTTTTTTGAATTTTTTCCAATTCGGTAGAATGTACCAGTAGAACAGTTTGTTCAATATCTCCAAATGTTGATTTAGTCGCGTAATAGGAATATTTATTATCTTCAAGATAAGGTGTAAGTTGCATTTCGCTGTATTTTATGTATTGTAAAGATTTATATTGTTCAAGAATTCTAACTATGTAATTCGTAGATAAATTATTGATATTTTTCTGTCTGTATTGATAGCGATCTGCCACAAATAGGAGTTGAGTTAAATCATTTATATTTTTCTTTATTGAATCACTGAATTGGTTCACCACCAAATTATCTACATCCTTTATGATGCTGTTAGCAGGAAAGGGTTTCATAAAAACTGGAACACCTAATGAATTCGTGATAAGGCCAAAAGACAGGGTGCGACGTAATAGCTCCTGGGTAGTTACTGCATTTTCCGAGTCTCTCACGAGTTTTACAAACCCATCATACTTCATAGAATCTGGATTTAGGTCTATGTAGTGAAAACGTACGACGTTTGCCTGGAATCTCTCCAAGTCGGGCATGTGTTTAATTCGCGGCGCGATATGTTGGAAAATTTTGGAGAAAAAAAGTGATGCCCCATATTCATTGACTGCTTCCAAAGATTTTACCAATGCGTCATCATTGAATGCGTCTAAAGGTATATCTCTGTCAAAGAAGAGAAATGTTGGGGTCGCGACTAAAGATAGATATGATTTATATGAGGCGTCGCGTTTTGAAGTGAAAGAATTTAAAATAAAAAATTTAAGAGCTTCCCCATGGCTAATAGTATCTTCAGGACTTTTTGGGATCAGATGGTCAATAATATCAACTAGTCCTAATTCATAGAGAAAAGCTGAAATAATGGCTAAATGGTCGACTTTAAAAAATAGATAAGGATATCTAGGATACTTTATATTTGAATCTATAAATTTTGATTCTTGATTCATTTAGCTATCCCTTAAATCTACTTAAGTCATGCTAGTTTTGGCTTAGTTTTAGATGAAAACATTATATTATGAGGAATTTATTTTTCGCTTAACATCTCTTTTTTCAATGTTTAGATTAAACCTTTGAGCTTTTTTTTTGTTGAGACTTTTATTTGGAAGAAAAGTTTTGAAGTGAAGCCGCGCCCTTTTTAGGTCTTATGAGAGGTTTAAGGACCCATCCGTTTGGATGACCCAAAGCCCGGGGGAGCCTGGTACAAGCGGGAGAGATCCTGGGCTTCCAGGTCACTCTCCGGTCTCTCCACGAGCTCTATCATACGCTCCATGGAACTTTTTAGGATAGTGAGGTCTTTGTAGTACTCGATTAAGACTATGGGCTTCAGATTGGCCTTCATGGTGCGCTCCAGGACGAAGGATAGCCATGACCACTCCCTCTCTTCAGGGTACTCGTGGGTGTCCACGCCGAGTTTCCCGGGTTCCGTGGGGAGCAGCGGCCTGGAGACATGGATCTCCACCACCTTTTCCAAAGGGAGCCTCTCAAAGTAATAAAAGGGGTCGAATCCCATGTTGACGGCGCTTATGGCGGCGTGCGCCAGATCCAATATGAGGCCCGCGTCGAATTTTTCCAGAAATTCCGCTATGAAGACCGGGTCGCAGACCTGGTTGTAGAGGCCGGTTGGATAAAAATTGTAGTTCTCCAAGCCCACCGGGCCGTCGTATCCCTCCCTGAGGAGCAACATGTTGATTTTCGAGCGCTCGTAGATGGCCTTTTTTCCCAGGATGGGGGAGGTGGGGAGGATGCCCTCGTGGCGCCTGGCTGAGGGCCCCAGGTCGCAACTGAAGAGCCGGGCATTGGAGCTCTGGAGGTACTCCATGACCGGCGGGAGATGCTCCTTGAAGTCGTCCTCCACGATCCCGTAACCCCAGTGGAAGATCTTGGGCATGTCCTGTGGCAGGAAGGTGGGCGGGGAGGGGTTTTTAACCTCCAGAACTTCCGCCATGCCGATGAGCTCGTGGACGGTGGGATTCGATCGGTCAAAGAGATGGGATACAGGAAGACCGATAAAAGCTATGCGTGTCATCTATATCTCTCCAATAAAACAAGCCCTGGGATTCAGGCGGGTGTGATGGGACCAGGTTGTGGGGCCTTACGGTTGGCTTTGGAGTGATTTGTGGTGGCTAAGTCAAGGCGAGATGCTTTTTCTTTTAAGTACAAGCGCTCTTTTTAAAAGAAAGGAATCGAAAGATTGATGCGAGCAAAAGACTAAATTCCAACAATTTTGTTAAGCTCATCATCTCTAAAGGCCGCAAAAAGTTTCGCGCTAATTTCATTATAACAAAGATTTGCCTTAAAAAACAGAAAAAAAACTAAGGGGTCGCTTAAGCTTTTTCTCAAGCCCTTAAATTTTGGTAAAAAAAACAGCTATGTTTGAGTAAAATCAAGCCTTAGCCCTATCTGGAGGTCATCTAGATCTCTATATATTTCCAGAAAATCCCCCTAGAGAGCCAATTTTGGCCGTCTTCTCATCATGAGTTTTTATCTATTTTGAGACGCAGCTAATATTGTTATTTTGCCTAAATTATTCGTAAAAATTCGCACTCCTTTAAAGGAGAACTATATTTTACGTATTATCTTGCAAAAATAGCGTTTGTTCCAGGCTTTTTGGGCGTGTTATCCAATCATTATTTTTAATTAGAGTAAATGTTTTTCACTAAATATTTTCTGGAATTGTTCGTATATAGTCTATATTTTACTCGTTTTATGATCGTGTTTTTTTTTTAAATTTCGGTTAAAATATGGCAAAATTTTTTCTCAGATAATTGTGTTTAAAGTTCTTTTTATTGTTTATGCAAAATCTTTTTGCCGCTATTATTTACCATATTTATCCCCTTGAAAACTACATTTACTGTTATTTTGGTTATTCAATCCCTCGTTAGAGTTAATATTAAACTTGTTACTAAATTTGCCACTAAACTTTAAGAAACTTATGTGAAGAATTCTTCCAATAAAACAGCATCTTCAGGAATGTCTCTGTTGGGTATTAGTTTAGTGATGTCGCTATCAGCGTTAATGAGTTTGGGATTTTTCCTATGGGAAACCCTTAAAAATTTCACCTGACTCTCTTTCAAGGGGGCTCCCTTTTTTAGATCCTTCCCCGCGACCGCGTGGCGGCGGATTAAATCGGGTCGTTCCTGGGAGAGGGGTTTTTTTAGCTTTTTACCCCAGTAGGGGCTCTCGCTTGGGTCTAGCTTGGGCGCCTTTTCCCAAAGGGAAAGATCCTCTGCGAGTCTAGGGTCTATGCTCATGGAGTTGTCGCCTCCGGGAAGCTTTGGGTCCGTTGTGAAGTGCTTTTCCACCATCACGGCGCCCATCTGGAGGGCTAGAATCGAGGCATCTATTCCCAGTGAGTGATCCGAGAGTCCCGCGGGAAGCCCAAGATTTAGCCAGTTGTCCATGACGGAGAGATTAATGTCCTCTTTAGCGCATGGATAGATGGAGCTGCACTGGAGCAAGGCGAGGGGAGGCTTGTCAAAAAGCGAGAGGGCTCTGTCCACCTCGCTCTGGGAGGAGGCGCCAGTTGAGAGCACCAGGGGCAGTTGGGAGCGCGAAAGAGCCTTCAGAAGATAGAGGTAATTTATGTCTCCAGAGGAGAGCTTGATGAAGTCGGCTCCGGCCCTGTGGGCTAAATCAATACCGGAGGGGTCGAAAACCGTTATTCCGCATCTAAGCGATAGATCGTGGGAGAGCTTAATTAAGCTTGCGAGATCCCCAAAATCCATCTCTTCACCCAGAAGCTCCTCATAGGCTGGGTTGTCGCGGTGGATGAAGTCTCTTACCCGGTAGGCCTGGAACTTGACCGCCCATATGGCGCACTTAGATGCCTGGCGCACCATTTCCTCGGCTAGCTTAAGATCCCCCATGGCGTTTCCGCCTATCTCCAGGACTATTTTGGCAGTCTCCTTGTTCATCTTCACCTGCGTGATTTTCTGGGGAGAGGCATCTTTTTGTAGGCGGAGGTGAGCACTCCTCCAGAGAATACCAGGCACAGGGGGTCCTTGGGGCCGTGGATCATGATGACATAGTCCTGGTCTGATCCTGGTCGGTCGACGAATACCCGCAGAACCTCTCCAGGGTAGGAGAAGGTCAAGACTTCACCGCCCGCCACCAGTTCCTTGGATATGGGTGAGCCCAGCTTGTCGATGACCTCGGCCGGGGTGCTGGTGCCGGTGCGCAGGCTAAGGAGCACGGTGTCTTGGGGTTGGGCCACCGGGCTATGCTGGCAGGATGGGCACAGAAGTGTAAGGCATAGTGCCGCGAGAGTGAAAAAGAAGAGTTGTTTCATTCTGCTACAATTTTCCAAAGGCCTTGGAAGGCTTAAATTTAAGGCGATTTTAGTAGGCGGATGTCAAGACGCCGTTGGAAAATGTCGCGTGCAAAGGATCCTCCGCGCCGTCTATCATGAGGATCTTGTCATCATCCGATCCGGGCATGTCCACAAAGACCCGCAGGACCACGCGCGAGAATGTGAAGATGTAGGTGTCGTAGCCGGACGATCTATCCCTAGAGCTGGGTTCACCCAAGACGCTTATGATGTCCGCCGGGGTGCTTTGACCAATTATGAGATTGAGGGAGAGCGTGTCCAGATCGGCTGGATAGGGCTTGTAGCAGGAGAGTGTGAAAGATGTGAGGAAGATGGCAATTATGATGAAGATGAGCTTTTTTTTCATATATATTGTCCTTTAGGGATGGGGATTTATTGTTTAAATTATCATAAAATGCGAGGGCATATGGATTTAAAGGGATAGATATTTTTTTTTCTTAAACCCGTAAGGGCTAGCCACAAGCCCGTAAGGGTTTAGTACAAGCCCCGTAAGGGTTTAGGCTTAAGCCCCATATAGACTTAGCTAAGAGAAGAAACAAAAAACAAGAAACGTTTAGATATCTTAGAAGAGATAACTTTTGATGCGTTTGTTAAGTTCCCAAAGA
>JAITJT010000065.1 GCA_031278795.1 Deltaproteobacteria bacterium
CGCTGTGAGTAATCGGGATAGGGGCTAAGCATGGGCCTATGGGTGAGGTTTTCCTCACCGTTGAGGCTTAGGTTTAGGGCTTGAAAAAATCCTGCCTCCTTGGCGCTATCGGGGTCCAAGCCCATAAGAATCACGCCGGTCGCGGCCTCATGCGAGCTAAGCATTACTTGACCGCTTACCACGGGCTGGGCGGATTTAACGCCTGGCACTCTTTTGACTGTATTAACCGCCTCCTTCCAGTCTTTGATGTTTCCAGCGGGATGGTACAAGGTTATATGGGCTTGAAAACCTAAGAGCTTATTTTTGAGGTTGGTCTCGAATCCCGCCAGTACCGCCAGAACCACTATCAAGGCGGCCACCCCCAGGGCCACTCCCCCCACCGCCAGGATGGATATGAGGGAGAGGAGGGAGTTGCGCCTTTTCGCCCTCAGATACCTGATGGCGATGGTTCTAAGAATGCCCAAATCTTTGGCCCTAAAACCCTTCTGGACGCATCTGCGGAAACAGGATGACATCCCTGATGTTGGCCGTGTCGGTTAAGAGCATAACCAGCCTATCCACGCCCACGCCCTCGCCGGCCGCGGGCGGCATGCCGTACATGAGGGCCCTCACGTAGTCCTTGTCCAGATACATGCCCTCCTGGTCGCCTCTCTCCCTTAGCTCCACCTGGGCCTGGAAGCGGTCGTATTGGTCCAGGGCGTCGTTTAGCTCGGAGAAGGCGTTAGCTATCTCCCGGCCGCAGATGATTAGCTCGAAGCGGTCGGTTATGCTAGGGTCCTGGTCATTGCGCCTGGCCAGGGGGCTCATCTCGGTGGGGTAGCGGGTGAGAAAGACTGGATCCTTAACGTTCTTCTCCACGCTTCGGTCGAATATCTCCTCGTAAATGGCGCTTATGGGCATCTCACCCTTGGGAGTGAAGCTAGGGTCTAAGGTTTTGAGGTAGTTAAGGGCCTTGTCCCTATCCTCTAAGATCTCTTTGGGGGCTCCACCTATCTCACATAGGGAGTCTAGATAGCCCACCCGCCTGAAAGGCGGGGTGAAGTCTATCTCCTCACCTTGGTAGTTGAACTTGGTGGCACCAAAGAGCTCCATACATAATCCGGAAAGCATGTCCTCGGTTAAGCTCATCAAGTCCTCGTAACTGGCGTAGCTCTGGTAGAACTCCATCATGGTGAACTCCGGGTTGTGCTTAACCGAGAGACCCTCGTTACGGAAGTTGCGGTTTATCTCAAAGACCCTATCCAGGCCTCCCACCAATAGCCTCTTGAGGTAGAGCTCCGGGGCGATACGCAGATAGAAGTCCTGCTTCAAGGCGTTGTGGTGGGTGATGAAGGGAAGCGCGTTGGCCCCTCCCGGGATGGGATGGAGCATAGGGGTCTCCACCTCCAAGAAACCCTTGGAGCTCATGAAGCGCCTCAGGTAGTCCACCACCTTGGAGCGGACGAGGAAGACCTTCCTGGAATCCTCGCTCATGAAGAGATCCACGTAGCGGCGGCGGTACTTTAGCTCCACGTCCATGTCATGGAACTTCTCCGGAAGCGGCCACAGGGACTTGGTGACTAGCTCTAGACTTGTTAAGTGAAGTGTAAGCTCACCGGTTTTGGTCTTAAAGACCTTACCAGTCACGCCCACAATGTCACCTAGGTCTAAATCCTTAATAAGGTTCCAGACTTCCTCCGGTAGCTCGTCTTTTCTAGCGTAGAGCTGTATCTTTCCGCTGGAATCCAAGAGATTCAAAAAAACGCTCTTCCCGTGGAGGCGTTTGGCCATTATCCTACCGGCCAAGACCTTGGAGAAGGCCTTCTCATCCAAGACCTCGCGCTCCAGCTCCCCCAACTCCTCTCTTATCTCTGAGGCCTTGTGAAGCGGCCTGAAGGTGTTGGGATAGAGAGCCCTCCCCTCCTCCCTTTCCCTCTTGGCCTTCAGGTATTGGCTCTGGATAAGAGGGGGAAGTTCCCTCACGAAGGGATGGAGCTGGGATAGCTCCTCCGGGCTAAGTCCAGAGGGAGCCGTGTTTGAGTCGTCGTCGCCTAATGCCATTTCTGTCTAACGATGCCTCCTCTACAAAAAAACAAAAAGACTCCCCCCAAAGTAAAGGGGAAATCTAGAAATGTTACTAAATTATGGACGCCCCCATAGCCTCACTTGGCCTCACATAGCCTCACATGGCCTAAGATGCTCTCGCGCGGCCTACTCGCTCCAAGCGCTTAAAGACTAAAGACTTAGTCTAGAGGCTTAATCTAAGGACAAGAATATGTCGCAAAAAAAACATGGCTAAGACTATGGGGACAGTAAATACCTGGGCTAAACACAGGGACGTGGGCTTTGATTTTCGGTGAAATCAAGTGTAAACGCTTGGATAAACGCTTGGGTAAATGCTTGGAAAATACACCTAAGGCTTTAGTCCCAGGGGAAAATCCTCGCCTAAGAGAGCTATAAGAGCATCGACAAGGGCTTAGAGAAAGGCTTATGTAAGGGGCCTTCTCTAAGGAGCGTTCACCTAACGGCTATTCACAAAGGGTTATTCTCAAAGGGCTATTTTCAAAGGGCTTTTCTTTATGAGGCAAATATTAATAAGGCATTTATAGGGGAGAGAATAACCCTAAAGCCGCGCTACTACTCGTTTCGCCACTCGGTTAGGGCCTGTTTCAGCTCGTCAAGCTTGTCCTTAAAGTCCGCCAGGGCCTCGTCCACCCCGGTCAGATCCTTGTTGCGGCCCATGAACTCCAGCTTTTTAGCCGCCTCGTAGGGGCTTTCCTGGGTAAATATGGCCACCATGCCCTTGAGGGTGTGTCCCTCCTCCATGACCCTCTGCTCGTTGCGCTCCTTGACGGCATCGCTTAGGAGCTTGTAGCGCTCATCAGCGCGTTCCATAAAGAGGTCTATACTTTCAAAGAGAAGCTCCTCGTCGTCCATAAAGTTCGCCAGAAGTTCTTCCTTTTTTAACTGGAAAGTCACTAGAGATACCTCCAGAGAGTGATTGTGTGATCCACCTCTCCCCTCCAAGGGGAAAGGCCTAAAAGTGCCTTCCTGACCAAAGTTCTCGCTAATCTCGTGATTCCTTAGGGCCCCTAACAAAAAATGCTTACTAATGTGTCGCGCGCGCTCTAGGGCGCGCGCTAAAAGGGCTTTTGGCTAAAAAGGCGCTCTTGTATAATTAGGATGAATGCGTTTTTAATGAGAAAAATACATATATGTTTGTGTTTCTTTTTATTAGCTGTCTTTTTGTCTACATGTCTTTTACCCCTATGACGCGCGAGAGGCTTAATAATAAGATGCGCGCTTCTGTTGGCTTTCCTTGGCTTTGTGATTTTTTTACCAAAGAGATTCTGGCTTTTAAAAGCTTTCTAAGGCGCTAGCCTTAGCTAAAAAGGCTATTTATCGTTTTATCCAAAAAAGTCTAAGTATCATCTAAGTTTTTTTGGCGTTTTTTTTGGGCGTTTTTTTTAGAATAATAAGTCCCAGGAAAAGGGCGTGTTCCCCTCAACTTCATGCCGGGGATTATGGGACTCTTGTAGTCAAATAAGCCTTAGCTAAGAGCTTAACTAAGAGCTTAGATTGGGGGAGCTTAAATTGGGGGAGCTTAGATTGGGGCATCAAGTTAGACCTCGTTCCTTAACATGGAAAGTATCCGATCACTTAAGCTAACGGCAGAGCAAGGCATAAGGCGATGAAACTGCTCTCTTAATTCTCTTCCCATATAGGCGCTTATGCAAAAACCTATACTAAAAGGCTGCGCATCCAGCGTAGATTGTTAGCAGTCGCCTATGTGAGCCGCAAGTTTTACCTTGATTGAATCGAAGACGGCAGCTTTTTAAAATTTCCCCACTTCTTGAAGGCTAACAGAGCTTTGACCGTTGGAGACGCCAAAAAGCGCCTAAATATACCCACAAAACACTCACGAAGCCCAAAGCATGCGCTAAAGAGCCCTCATTTGGGAGCTTTTGTGTCTTAAGGCTGCGAATTGTTTGGGAAAAAAGGCGAATAATCCACCGCGGAGATTTTTAGGAAAGGGAACATTTATTGAGGCCTATAGATTTACATATTTTTTACCCAGAGCTCTTGGGAGGGGCCTATTATCCAGAGGGGAGGCTAAGATTTTCCATCGGCCTCTGGGCAGAATTGGTCTCCCAACCTTTTCGGCTTTTCCGGAAGGCCCGCCCCGTGAACAATTACGAATCATTTATACCACTAAATGCGCTATTAGGGCAACAAAAACCCACAAATTTTTTGCATCCTACCAAGAGCGCCCGGAGACGCCCGAAGGAGATGCCGTAGAGCGCCCCGTGGCGCCAACTGGGCCCATCGGGGCCTAGGTGGTGGCTCTGGGTAAAAAACGGC
>JAITJT010000152.1 GCA_031278795.1 Deltaproteobacteria bacterium
GCAATAATCTTCTCGCGCTTATAAATTTATCGGCGCTGTTCCATAATCATGTTAACAAGACGCGCGCTGAATCACTTGTCTGGGCTAGGTTTTTCTACTTGCTGAGCGGTTTCCTTAAAATGATACTCTATAGCCCAGTCCTTGACTGAATCGAAGACGCCCAGGTTCTTTTCTTCAATCAGGAGGCCGCTGAAACTTTCGTTATGATTATAATAGTACTCGCTTAACGCTTCAATAAATGACTGGGAGTCAATATTGTCGTAATCAGCCAACATGTCATTGAATGTTTGGATGGCGGAAGTATAGCGAATATTTCTGAACGTTTCAATTTCAAGATGATCAAAAGTGTCTACAATGTAATAATTGACGTTTTCAAATTCACCTTTTTCCTTGGCGTACACGTCAACTTGGTCTTCATTTAAATAGCCAATGAACAGATCCAAACACTCCAAGGCGGATGTGTGGCAAAAAACCCAGTCCTGGCCTTTTGCAACTTCCATCAACCAAGACATTTTACTAAAAAAATGATCACTTGAGATGATTTTCAATTATCACAATCGTTTTTTTGGATTTTGAATGCTCTTTGGTGGCCTTTGCTGACTTAAGGCGAAAACCTGACATGTTAAAAAAAACGCATACTTTATATAGTAGCCAATTTCTATTAATATACTATATATGGTGCCGAAGAGGAGACTCGAACTCCTACGGGGGAACCCCCACTAGACCCTGAACCTAGCGTGTCTACCATTTCCACCACTTCGGCATAACTATACCAAGCGCTTATGTCAGGTCAACTGTACAAAAAAAAATTGATTTTTTCAAGACTTTTTGCCCTTTTCTTTTGTTACATTGTCAAAAATACGCTTATTTTTCGAGGATTTCTTATTTTTCCCTCAGCTGTCTCTTTTAGGGACAATTTTCATTTGGTCGATCTCCTTAAATGGCCTGTTTTGAAGCGGAGGTTTAACTAGGCTCATCTTAACTTCGATTAACTCATTGATATTATGTAAAAAATCCGAAAAAACTTTTTTTCCTACTCGTGTTAGGCTCCAGTAACTCCCATGAGCTCTTGCCCAAAAGAGACACCTTGCTTTTCAGCCTTATTGTATATAATTAAGATTATTTATAATTTATATATTGTTATTTAGGTATTATAACATATAAAAATTTTATTTCGATTAATTTTATATATTAAAGTTTATACTATATGTATTCATACATTTTTAAGTAATTATATTAATAGTTTGTCACCCATAATATTCCAGTGATGGCTGGAAAGATACACAGAGCCGCATAATGCAGGTTCATGGTTTAGATGGCTGGCTTCCATGGAAGAATCTAGGAAGCCAAGTTTGTGATAAAATGAGCTTGATTAGGCTCTCCAGTTGCTTTTCCAAAGGTTTTTTCACCTTTTTAACGTAATATGTAGGGGGGCAATTTTTTTCCCCTTAAGGAACTGTTTAAACGCGAGCTCTAATTTGAGCTTTGTAGCTCAGGCGACAAAAATGAGTGTTTTTGACCAACATAAAACTAAACCCACTGCAGGCTTTATGCTTAAGCGATGGATATCCATAACAGAGAGATATAGATGCGCTTAATTTCTGACTGGCTCAAGGATGCCCCTGTACCTGGCTCTCCCGCTGTCCTCACAATCGGCGTTTTTGACGGGCTGCACCTAGGGCATCAATACTTGATAAATCAGGTGTTAAGCCGCGCCGTGGCCCTTGGTGTGGAGTCCCTCCTCATCACGTTCGAACCGCACCCCCTTTCCGTCCTCTCCAGCAAGTACGCTCCAGCAATACTCACTACCTTTGAGCAGAAAAAAGATATCTTGAGTGCCATGGGACTAGACTGTCTCGGCTGTCTACGCTTCAATAGTGAATTGGCAGCTTATGAGGCGGAAGATTTTTTAAACGAGGTGCTGGCGCCCAGGGTGCAGCCTGTGGAGATATTTATTGGTACAGACTTCCGTTTCGGCCGCAATGCCGAGGGTCACTTTGAGCAACTGGCCGCTTGGGCTAAAAATACTGGGGCTCTAATCAAGCCTGTGGAGATTCAGCACGCCAAGAATGGTGAAATATACTCCAGCTCACATATTAGGGGCCTTTTGAAGATGGGCCACGTGGAATCGGCTGTTAGGCTTCTGGGGAGGTCATACCGGATAACAGGGGAGGTAATATCCGGCCAGAAACGCGGAAGAACCCTGGGATTTCCCACGGCCAATTTGGGCAATGTGGAACAGCTTATACCAGGGCCAGGTGTCTATGCGGTGCTGGCTACCCTCAGGGGTAAGATCCTTCCAGCCATGACCAGCATCGGAAACAACCCCACCTTCAAGGGACAATATCTGACAGTTGAAACCTATATCTTTGATTTTGACGATGACTTTTACGGAGAGTCCTTGAGTCTGGACTTTATCCGGAGGATCCGGGGCATGGTTCGTTTTGACTCAGCTTTTGCCCTGGCAGCCAAGTTGAAAGAGGATGAGCTGCAGGCTAGGGAGTTCACTAATAAGTTTTTATCAAAATCCCCGAAATAAGGGCTATATTTTGGTGTTCATTTTCTAAGCTAAGAGACGCACGGCGAAATAGATGAAACTTGTCAAAGAATGTACTCGAGCAAAGAGAAAATGACATGGACTTATAAGATTTGGCTAAGTTCAAGCATTTAGTCATCAGATGCCCTGACGTGCCTGACGCTGATACTATCTGTTCAGGTCACGCCCTCTAGTGTTTTTTGCCTTCCTTGGGAACCCCTCCCTTGTTTATGGAGGGGCCGCCAAAATTACCAAACCGAATCTACAACTACTTTTAAGTGAATTAAAGTAGGTTTCTCATTATCTTGCGCGTATACGTTTTCGGCTAGAATTATACTAAAAGCAAAACAGCATGTTATCAATAAAGCAAGTACCATATATGATTCAAAAGGCTTTTTCATACAATTTATCACCTGCGTTTGGTAATTGTTTCATTAGTTTTCGAGAAATTATATATTCTTAACTTGTCTGTGGCAATCATTTTAGGTATTTTGCCTATTTATTGTACAAAGTGGAATCATCGCATAATTCCAGCACTCATCTACTATTACAAGACATTTGAGAGTTTTGGCTATGAATAAATTTGTCTTGAGGTGGAATGTTTTGCCTAAATAATACAACTTAAAGGTAAATCATTTTCAAATAAATACCAATAAGTATAAGCGTTTCTCATGATTTGTCATATCCTTTTTAGAAATATTTTTCGTATTTTTTGGTTTACTCTTTTAGGAAATAAGTGCTTGCTTTTTTCTTAAATAATAATTTTTGTAGTATTAACCCCTACTTATTTCCTCAAATAAGAACCAAAAAAAATTGTTGCGGCTTCTTAATAAAGGATCCTCTATCCCAGCTGATGAGGCAATTTTCGAAGATGATCTTTAAATTTAATTATAAATCAGCTCCAAAATCGTACTTTTTCCCTTATTTTGGCTTTTGAATCTATCCTCTTTATTACTTTGGGGCACACATTTGCCATAAAAGCTCGCCCCCTTTTCCAAAGCCGCGATTTAAAGGTCAAATTTCTAGAAATTTCAGGACCCTTTTAAATCACTGTATAGTAATTCTTGACAAAGGGCAGATTTTTGTTGTTTTTTTCAATGCTATGATATATCATTTTAATATCCTCACCAGTGATTCTGCTGATTTTGAGGGCAGATCGGCTGATTTAGGGAGTGAGGAAATATTCCCCGGCGAGGTATAGAATGCCAAGTCACCCCACCAAGCCAGAAGCCAGGCTCCTTTGTAGCCTTTTTCTTGGCCACATCCGAAAAACCTTACATCTTTTTTCCATCCTTTTACTCTTGGCCTGTCTTGGGCTCTGTTTCTTCCCCGTAGAGGCCCTGGCCAAGGGCGAGCGCATTGCCGTGGCCAGCTACCCGGTCTTTCTTTTTACCCGTTACCTCAACAACGGGAGGGATAATTTCCAGGTGGAGCTCATGACGAGCCCAGGGACGGGTTGTCCCCATGAGTTCAATCCCAGGCCCCAAGACCTGGAGAAGCTCTCGGAGACGGGAATCCTGGTGGAAAACGGGCTAAATCTGGAGATTTACCTGGATCGGGCCCTTTCCGTGGCTAAACCGGACATCTTCATAATCGACGCCTCGGTGGGGGTTCCCACCATCCCCAACAACCGGGCGCGGGTGAAGGTGGTGGGCGATCCCGCCGGAACCGACAATGAGCCCAACCCCCATATCTTCTTCTCACCCAAAAATGCCTCCATCATGGCGGCTAACATTGCCAAGGGGCTCACCACTAAAGACCCCGAGGGCGCTACCCACTACCAGGAGAGGCTCAAGCTCTTCCAGGACTCCATGGCCGCGTTGGAAAAGGACATCCAGGCCTTCAAGGACACCCACACCGGCTATAAGGTGGTGGCCAGCCACAACTTCATAGACTATTTTACCGACGAGTTGGGCCTGGTGGTTGTGGCGGATATTGAGGCGGTACCTGATGTAGCTCCATCACCCGCGAGGCTTACTGACCTCACCAGGGTAATCAAGGAGCAAAAAGTCTCAGCCATCCTCTTGGAGCCCGAGGCCGACCTGAATCAAGCTAAAACCCTAGGTAGAGAGACCGGGGTCCAGGTGGAGGTCATAGACCCGGCCACCTCCGGAAGCGGGGATCCTCCTGTTGATTACTTCCAGGATGTGATCAAGAAAGATCTGGCCCTGCTCACCAAGGCCCTGCCAGCCAACGCGCCAGCAAAGTAAGTCTCTCTATGGTTAAGATTCCTCTTTTGTCCTAATAATTTTTCTGTTCCAGGTTTTGGTTTTTTTTAGTGTTGCGCTCTTTAAATTGTTCCCAAAAGCACATATGGCTTTTTTTAAAATCCAGCATCTGGATTTATTGGCCTCTCTTTTCCAGAGCCTGGCTAAGCTCTGAAACAAGCGGGCGTTGCCTAGGGTTTATATTTAAATATCAAGTTTCCACCTCCAAGAGAGTCGTACCCATAAACCAGGCTAATTGTCGAGCTGTAGGCCTTTAATCATCCAAGATTGCGGTTGCTACTTTAGTAGAAAGCAAAAACTTCTACGTTTTGATTAGCTGATTTTTTAAAAAGCCTTCTCGCATGCATCTTGGAGAGATTGGCGATTTTCGCAGCATATGTCGCTTTTTTTGGAAACACAAGCTAAAGCGTCCGTTTTTTTCCTGTTAAGAAGCCTTGGGCGCGGCTTAAGCTCCGCGCCCAATGCTACTTCAATTTTTAAGATGAATCTGGAATTATAATTTTATGCCTCGCTTTACGTTTCATGACAAAATATCTAAAATACAAAGTGAATGACAAAATGTTAGCAAATCAAAATGACTCCAACCTCACTGACAATTCAGACTCACACGCGGTGGTCTTCAAGGATATGGGGGTATCCTACGGTAGTTTCGATATTCTCAGAGACGTTACCACCACCATCCCCATGAAAAAACAGACCGTCATCATCGGCCCCAACGGCGCCGGCAAGAGCACCTTGGTGCAAGCTCTCCTGGGCGTGGTTCCCCACACGGGTACCATAGAGTTCTCCAAAGAGAGCCCGGTTCTGGGCTATATACCCCAGCGCCTGGATTTTGACAGGCATCTGCCGCTCACCGTGGGAGAGTTTATGACCCTGGGCCGCACCTCCTGGCCCATGTGGCTCAAATGCCCCAAAAAAGCCAAATCCAAGAACCTGGAGTATTTGGAACTGGTGCGGGCCCAAAACCTGGTGAAGAAACCTCTTGGGTCTCTCTCCGGTGGAGAGACCCAACGGGTCTTCCTGGCGCGCGCCTTGATGGACGACCCGGACATGCTGGTCCTAGACGAGCCCGGGGCTGGCGTTGACGTCTACGGGGAGAAACTCTTATGCGAGGTCCTGGACACCTTCAAGAGGGACTTCACCATAGTCATGGTCTCCCACGACCTCAAGGCCGCCAGGATCCACGGCGACTGGATCATCTGCCTGAACCGTACCGTGGTCTCCTCCGGGCCTCCGGAGTACATCTTCCAAGCTGACATCATAACCAGCACCTTCGGTCTTGATTTAGCTACCCTGGAGTCGGATGAGAGCCCCGAGGAGCTCGCGCATTAGGGTCAATTTACAACTATATTTACGCTTTCATATCCATATTTCTTATTTAAGCCTTAAGAATCAAGAACTTTTTGATTTTTTAAAAAGCCAATAGATACCAAAAATATCTAAATTTATTCAGATAATATCCATAAGCCAGGAGTAAAAAACGTAAATTAAAGTTTAGAGTAAAAAACCATAATTAAAAGCCAGGGAGTAAAGCAATAAGCAAAGGCCAAGAGAGAAAAATCACAAACAATGAGCATGGTTATTTTCTATGTATGCTCAAGATATAGCGTGGGAAAGTCACTCTGGGAAAGGAGTTGGGATATTTATCCTGGTTTTTATACTGAAAATGAACGTAAAACTAGTGACAGACATACCGGGCAGGCTGCGCGTGAGGTTAGCCCTCTCTGAGCTTTGTCCCGGAGACTTAGGGCACCTTGCGTCCCAGATAGCGGAAAGCTATGATGTAATAGACGTGAGCTTCAGTCTTTTGACCGGAAGCCTACTTGTCATCTACGAAAAGAATGATAGAGTTAGAAGGGAACTCTTGGACAGGATCCAGAACTTCAAGCCAGGAGCCCCGCGGCTCCTTTTGAAGAAAGCCCCAAATTTGGGTGAGGATAGGGTGGTGGCGAAAGAGAGTCCCAAGGCCTTGAACCAGGTGATGGGCGGCGTCATGAAGCTTGTTTTAAATAGCTCCACTTTCAAGGAAAAGGGCCTTACGAGCGCTGTGGGCACCTTGAAAAACCTAGATGCCAGCATTAGATGCCTCTCCGGCGGTAAACATGGTCTTTTTTGCGTCTTCTTTCACTAGGGGGACGCTTCGCATTATATCTTTCCATATTTTTTCCGGGGAGGTTTTTTTTCAAGGAGTTTATTAAAAACTGCTCTTATGTGATAATTTAGTTTCTTTTATAGTGTTTTCTTTCATGGAGTTTTCATTCATTGAGTTTTCTCTCATGGAGTTTCTCTCATGGAGTTTCTTTCATGGAGTTTCTTTCAAAGTGTTTTCTTTTACGGAGTTTTGTTTTAGTATATATTAATCTTTTTCGTGCCAAAGGAGTTTAAAAAATGACAAAGGAGTTATTTTCATGACAAAGTGGAAGCTTATTTATTTTGGACTGGGCTTCGTGGCGGGACTTGGGGCCGCGAGTTTTTTTGGGAACCGTAACGGAGTGGTGAGAAACGCCGCCAGTTCTGTCCTAAGCTACGGCATGACCGCCAAACGCAAGTTTGAGAACGCCGCCAAGAAGGCCAAGGACGACATCATAGATCTAGCCAGCGAGTCCGAGGAGAAGACAAACAAGAGGCTGGCAAAAGACGGCGTTATTGTGGTGAAAGAATAGA
Source organism: Deltaproteobacteria bacterium (assembly GCA_031278795.1). The sequence continues at coordinate 7,429 of JAITJT010000152.1, forward strand.
AATAAAGAGCAGCGGCTCTACATAGGGGGATTTTATGCGAGGAAATATCATCTCTGACACCACCGGAAGGCTGCGTGTCAGGTTCCAGCCACAGGAACTGGGGCCGGAGAGCTTCGAGAACCTGGGCGCGGAGCTCATGAGGAGCGGGGAGGTAAAGTACGTCTCTTTCAGCCGCCTCACCGGCTCTCTTTTGGTTTACTATGAGAAAGGGGAGAAGAGGAGGAAGTTCGTGTTGGACACCATCTCCTCTTTTGAGCCGGACAAAAGGGTGCCTGTCTCCTGCTTTGAGGATAGAACCTTGGAGATAGGCGAGGAGGCTCCCATGCCCATCAATCCCATCTACGGCTTCGTCCTGAGATGGATCTTTTTGCCAAGGACAGTAAGGATCGCCGTGGAGATAGTCTTGGCTGTGCCCTACGTCATAAGCGCCTTGAAATCCCTCCTCTGGGAAAACAGCCTGGACGTGGAGCTCTTGGACGGGGCGGCGCTTACGGTATGCTACGCCAGGTGGGATTATCGTTCGGCTGGCACCCTCATATTCTTCTACGCCCTATCCGAGTATTTGGAGGATTGGACCAAGAGAAAGAGCATGGCCAGCCTCTTCCACAGCCTCAAGGGCCAGGAGGAGAAGGTCTGGATTAAAAATCCCGACGGAAATAGGGTGCAAGTGAAGGAATCAGAGCTTGAGGTGGGATCGCACGTGGTCATCCTGGCCGGAGGCTTAATCCCGGTGGACGGGATAGTGGAGGAAGGAGAGGCCATGGTGAACCAGGCCACCATGACCGGTGAGCCCCTGCCGGTGCGCATGGTATCCGGAGGCGCGGTATTCGCGGGTACCGCTGTGGAGGAGGGCGAGATTGTGGTTAGGGCCACCAAGGTGGGCCGTAACACCAGGATTCGCTCCATAATGGAGTACATCAAGGAGTCAGAGGAATCCAAGTCTGGCCTCCAGGGTAGGGTGGAGCGCCTGGCGGACTCCATAGTGCCCTTCAACTTCCTACTCATGCTAGCCACCTTCCTCATCACCCGCGACATGACCAAGGCCGGAAACGCGCTTCTGGTGCACTATTCCTGCGTAATAAGGCTCTCCACCCCGGTGGTGGTCCTTTCAGCCATGAAGGAGGGTAACGAGTCGGGCTTTTTAATCAAGGGCGGCCGCTACCTAGAGGAATTGGCCGAGGCTGACACCTGCGTCTTCGACAAAACCGGAACCATCACCGAGGCCAAGCCCCACGTGGCCGAGATAATCACCTTTAAAAACGGTGAGGACAAGGGCTACACCCGGGATAAGGCTCTCACCCTCGCCGCCTGCCTGGAGGAGCATTTCCCGCACCCGGTGGGAAGGGCGGTGGTCAACCAGGCCAAAAAGGAGGGACTCTCCCACGAGGAGGAGCTCCACACCAAGGTAAACTACGTGGTGGCCCACGGCATATCCTCCACCGTGAACGACGAGAAGGTGGTCTTGGGGAGCTATCATTTCGTGATGGAGGATGAGAAGATTCCCTTTACCCCGGAGGCCCAGGAGGCCTTCAAGAGAATCGCCGAGCAAGGCGACAGCATGATCTATTTGGGCATTGGAGGAACTCTCGCGGCCATCATAGTGATTTCCGACAAGATCCGCTTCCGGGTGAAAGAGACCTTAGATGAGCTAAGAGAGCAAGGCGTCAAGCGGGCGGTCATGCTCACAGGAGATCTCAAAAGCACCGCCAGAACCATCTCCGAGAAGGTTGGTTTCGACGAGTACAAGGCCCAGCTGCTACCAGACGACAAGGCCGCCTACGTGAGCGAGAAGGCAGCCGAAGGCGCCAAGATAATGATGGTGGGGGACGGCATAAACGACTCAGCCGCCCTGTCTCTAGCCCGGGTGGGGGTGGCCCTATCCGACGGCTCGGCCCTGGCCAGGGATGTTGCCAACGTGCAGCTCATGAACGGGCGCCTGGATGCCCTTCCGGTGGCGAGACTACTCTCCGAGAGGGCCATGAAGCGCACCCGGGAAAACTATTGGCTCATAGTTTCCCTAAACACCCTCTATCTCTTCTTAGGATTCCTAGGCATAACCGGCGCGGCCTTGACGTCTCTCGCCCACAACGCGACCACGGTCTACGTGGCCCTGCGCGCCACCAAACCCTTCCTGGAATCCTCCGAGAGAAATCTCCCCCAGGAGAAAGAGGATGCCGCGGCCTAAATGATTAGGCTAAAGACCGCTGTAAAGCTTTAGCGAATTTCAGCAGCTCTTAAATGCCGTATTATCAATGCATTATCCTAAAAAAGGAAAGTATTTTTTCATAAACTGCAAATAAGTCTTTGATTTTAGCCTTTGCTCTCTGCCTTTGAACTTAGCCTTTGCGCTTAGCCTTTGAGCTTAGCCTTTGCGCTTAGCCTTTGAGCTTAGCCTTTACGCTTAGCCTTTGAGCTGAGTCATTGAGCTGAGTCTTTGAACTGAGTCTTCAAATTAACAAGGGGGCGCCTCTCAAGGCGCCCCCTTGTCATTGAAGAACTAAAAACATCTATCAAAGATCCAGAAAACTTCCAGAAAATGAAAAGACCCCAGAAGAAAGGACTCAAAAGAAAAGGCCCCAAAACAAAAGGCCCAATAATATGGCTTAAATTAAGGGTTTTTGGATTTTTTCTGGGAATCTTCCTTATCCATAAGCTCTTTGAGGCGTTTATGGGCCTCTTCCT
>JAITJT010000177.1 GCA_031278795.1 Deltaproteobacteria bacterium
ATTTCCCAAACACTGAATCTGCCAAACATGTGACACCTTGGAAGGGAGAGATTTTTCCGGGCATTTTTTGATGGATACCGCGAAAAGCCAAAATTAGTTGACAGTTTACCACCTTTTTGCGGCTATTGTAAGGGGATTTTGCTCTCGAGTTTAGAAGATGGGCGGGATTGAGGGGATTGGGAAGGAAAGGTACAGACCTACAGCCATGGGGGAGGGGAAAAAGCCACGTTTTCGTGGGTTTTGCCGCTAGAGAGGGCTAGTGGGGAATTTTCGATAAATCCTGGAGTGAATCATCGAGACGGAAAGAAAAAGTATAATTTTAGGCAAAAAAACTAATTATAGGTAAAAAAAAGCGGATGGAGTAAGGGAGAACCCCTTAGTACATCCGCTTTATAAACTGAAGATTTAGCGCTGGGTGGAGGCCAGTGGAGTGTTAGGCTCCCGCGCTATGGAAATTGAACGAGTCAAAAGTGGAGAGAGGATATTCTAGTCATCCAGGGAGGGCGTGTAGCCCTCGGGGGTGCTGTAGGAGACTTCCAGATCGTCAGGACTTGTGGTCGGCTCAAAATCCTTGATGTTGTCGTAAGTGATCAGACCTTCGGCGATTTCCCTGAGCGCCAATACTATGTCCTTGTTTTTCCTGGCGACCAGTGGTTTCGCTCCTTCCTTGAGCTGCCTGGCGCGCTCCGCGGCCAGGTGGATGAGGGAGAATCTGTTGTCAACGTTTTTGAGGCAGTCGTCTATAGTAACTCTAGCCATTTGCGTCCTTCTTTTAAACCCCTTGAAGCTCTCCCGTGGGCCTGGAGGATCCGGAGTTTCTTTGGAGTATTGTGAGCTTCGAAATAATCCGTGTTTTGTGTTGCGCTTTATTATGAACAGTTAGTTTTAAAAGGAAGCTCTTAAAAACCTTTGTCATGAGCGCTTGGTTGTTGAAGAAAAGCCCCTCGGAAAATCGCGTCCTAATGGTTGTTCCATCTTTTTGAGGTCTATGGTGTTTATTAAATTCATTTGAGCTTCGCGAGGGGGGCGAAAAAAACTTTCTGAATCAGCTGTTCAGATACTCCTTGAGAGCCTTGGCGCACTTGAAGCGGACGGTGTTGGAGGCCGGGATCTTGAGGGGTTCTTTGGTCCTGGGATTGATACCGCTGCGGGCCTTCCTCCTGGAGACGGCAAAGGTGCCGAGGCCAGCGATGGTGATGGCGCCGGTATCTTTGACTTGCTCGGTTACGGTTGCGATGAAACTCTGAAGAGCCTTTGTGGCCTGGGCTTGATTGATATGGGCATCTTCAGCGAGTCTGGCTACCAGTTCAGCTTTGGTCATGGTTAAAAAATCCTTCCTTCAGTGATCAAAATGAATTCGATCCAAATTTATGGCACCCTAAAAGGGGCCTTTTACAGAGTGCCTTCGGCTGGGTCGAAGGCTCTGGTTTTTTTTAAGTGATAAAGCGCCTTGCGTCTTTTTTGGGGATATTTGAAGTATATCTTTGTGGAACTTAAATAGAAAATAAATGATGCTTTAAAGGGAGATTTTGGTGGACAAGTTGGAGTGAAAAAAATTTTTAATGTGAAAAAAAATTTTTTTTGATTCTTTTAAATTTCCATCCGCGAAAGATAGAAGAGCTGAAAACCGGCCTCAAGGGCCGCCAAAGCACCTCGTCTAGGGCGGCGTGAGGAAAAAATATACGCATACAGCCTAATTGTCAAGTTCTTTCCAGCTTAGGCGGTGAATATTTGTCTAGAACGCTGTTTTCTTAAGCGATTATTTTCAATAAGCGTCCTTGGAGGCTGAAATATTGACGCCTAATTTTGCCCAAAATTAGGCCCATGGTCAAGCTTTATTTTGATAGAGCTTGATTTTCCCCGTTATCATTGGTGTAAATCACCAAAAAAACGCCAGGTGAACAGGCGATCGACGGGTACATTGAGGCGTACTCTAGCTACTTTTGTAGGGCTTATGGAGGGGCTTTGTGAGTTTATGAAGATGTATTGACATGTGAGTTACAAGTATTATAAATAATTAAATATTTTTACATATAATTACTAATATAAATATCTATTTAGACTGTTTTATAAAATATAGATAAATATCGTATGTTTTTAGAGATATTCGCTTTTTTTATCCTGTGAAAAGGCAAGAAAAATTTTTTTTGTTTTTTTAAGATAAACATTGCCAACTTTAACATTAATTTTACAATAATTTGGTGCACAAAAATTTTTATTGTTGGGAAAAAAAATTTTTCCATGATCGGCTATTTGAGTCTTTTACGGCGGCTCCCAAGGCTTTACCAAGAAAAGTGTTAAGTTTAGCTAAAAGAAAAAGCAGCTGATCCTTTGGGATTTTTTCCCAAAATGATTTCCATGTTTCGCAAGGCCCGCGGCACCTCAAAACAACTTATTGATAATTCCATTACTAATCTCTTATAATGAAGCATCTTAGTTTTGACCATTTGTAATGTTTCGTTGGATCAAGGCGCCTCTTTGAGGCGCTCCTTAGGCGCTTTTATACCATTTAAGCGTGGGCAAACGCCCACCTTAATGGTGGGAGGTCTAAAAGCAAAAAAAAGATGAAAGACACACAATTTTGCATCTACTGCGGCCGGGGCTGCAGCGTGCGCAGGTCAGAGGAAGCGCCCGTGGCGGGCTTCTGCGGATCCCTGGGCGGTCTCAAGGTCAGCGCCGCGCTCATCCACCACGGCGAGGAGCCTCCCATCTCCGGATGCCCTCCCGGGGGCTCGGGCACTATCTTTTTCACCCGCTGCAACTTGGAGTGCGTCTTCTGCCAGAACCACCAGATCTCCCAGGGTAAGGCCCAAGGAGAGCTGATGTCGTCTATGTCCCTGGTGGAGCTCATGTTCAAGCTCAAAGAGATAGGCGCCTACAACATAAACCTAGTCTCCCCCACGCCCTACGTCCTGGACATTGTCAAAGCCCTCTCCATGGCCAAGAACCAGGGCCTGGATCTGCCCATCGTCTACAACACCGGTGGCTACGACTCGGATGAGTCCCTGGACATGCTAGAGGGGCTAGTGGACGTCTATCTCCCGGACGCGAAGCTAGGATACCAGGGAGGAAAATACCCCACGGAGTTGGATCCGCGTTCCCTGGAGCTTTTGGGTGTCCCGGACTATCCCCAGCGGAACATGGAGGCCATGGTCAAAATGCTCAAGCAGGTGGGCCACCTGGAGCTAGACGGCCACGGCCTCGCGACCAGGGGGCTCCTGGTGAGGCACCTGGTGCTTCCGGACAACATCGCGAGAACCAATGCCGTCTTAAACTTCATAGCCAAGGAGCTGGGCCCCATGTGCCACCTGAGCCTCATGTCCCAATACCATCCCTGTAACAAGGTGGAACTTGGACACAACCCCGGCTTTTCCCGCTATCCCGGCCTGGGGAGGCCCCTTAGCATCAGGGAATACGACAAGTGGGTGGAGCTGGCCTGGTCGCTGGGTCTGGAAAACACCTTCGTCCAGGAGCTGGACTCCTGTGACAACTATCTTCCGGATTTTTCCACTACCCATGTCTTTAGCTAAAAAGATTTTAAGGGATCTTTTTTTACGCCTGGCGCCAAGAAGATAAAAGCCAGAGCCTTCACGCGTCTTCCCAAGCGCAAAAGTCGCTTGAGAGGGCGCTTTTTTTTCATAAAATAAATATAAGGCTTGTATTTCTCCACCCCTTAGTCTTTTGACTCTAGATGGGTAATTTTTGAAATTTTAATACGGCCAAAAGCCCTGGATAATTTATTATTTATGGCGGGAATAACCCCTTGATATTTTATTGTAAAGCTTATTTTAATTAGTGAGAAATTGCTTTATAAAACAACAATATCTCCTTGATAATACGGCATTTATGGCGGAGATATCCCTATGAAAATGTATTGTTCAAGGCGCTAAACAATCTTTAAACATATGATATTTTATGCGTAAATAAATCCTTGATAATTTATTGTTAAATGTCACGATATATCTTCAAAAAAAATTTTTTTAAAATATGAAATATAGTTTTTCTTTCAAGAGATTTTAATAAAGCCAGGCATGGATAATATTTTTATTTTTGTTCGCTATATTTATTTTTTTAAAAAGGTGTTTAGCCCATTGTTTTCCTTTTCCCCAAAAGATAATTTTCAAATTATTATTATTTATTCATTTATCTTAGTTTTGTCGCTGCATCTCTTTGATATTTTTTTTAAAATATGAAATATAGTTTGGCACTTAAGAGATTTTGAGTATCTCTCACATGTATAATATTATATTTTTATTTTTCACTACATTTAATTTTTTAAAAAAGTTTTACCCCATTGTTTTCCTTTTCCCCAAAATATAATTTTCAGATCATTATTGTTTATTGTTAGAGCTTAAGTTTTAGAGAGTTTGATTTGTTGCGGAAGCGGGTGTTGTAGGGGATAGAAAGCTAGAACTGGGCGTTTTTCTCGTTGAAGAACTTCTCCACGTCCGAGAGCCTTCCAATGAGGATTCTTGGGGGCATGTTAAGGTCTTTGTAGATCTGGGGCCCGTAGCGTCTGTGGTGTAAGCGGGAGTCTAGGATCGAAAGTAGGCCCCAGTCTGTTTTGGTGCGCAGTAAGCGCCCTATGCCCTGCTTGAGGCTTAATGTGGCCTCCGGGACGGAATATTCATTGAAGGCGTTTCCGTTATTCCTTTTTATGAAGGCTTCCTTGGCCTTGCTTAGAGGGGTGTTTGGTCTGGGGAAGGGGATCTTGTCGATTATCACGGCCGAGAGGCTCTGGCCCCTTATGTCCACGCCCTGCCAGAAGCTGTGGGTGGCGAGCAAGACCGAGGAATAGTCGCTCCGGAAATCGTTTAAGAGCTGGGTTCTACCCATGCCGGGTTCCTGGGAGAAAACCTTGTATTTTTTATCCGGAATCTTGGCGATGGCCTCCTTCACCATGTTCATCTGCCGAAAGGAGGTGAAGAGCACTAGGGCCCGGCCCTCGGTTATTTCCAGGAGCTTTAGGATCTGCTCCACCAGGGCCTTGTTGTACTCCACGTCACTCTCGCCCACCTCCGGCGGGGGTAGCATGGAGTTGGGTATATAGAAGCGGGCGTTTTTTGTGTAATCAAAGGGCGAGCTAAGGATGAGGGAGCTCGACTCGGTTTTAATGCCCGTCTTTTTCTTGAAATAATCCAAAGAGCCGTAAGCGCTTAGAGTTGCCGAGCAGAGGATGGTGGTCTTGTTTCCCTTGAAGAGGTACTGTTCCAAAAAAGGCGATACGTCAATGGGAAGTGCCGCCAGCTCCACGCTGTCGCTGTCGCTTTTCACCTGGTAGACGTATTCCTTGTTGTCATACCTGGAAATGAAACCCAAGGCCTCCTCAGAAGGTGCGAGATCGCTATAAACCGCCTTGAAGTCCTCGCCTTTATCCAATATGTCCTTTACGGCGCTAGTCGTGTAGGAGAGGTTTTTGGAGAGCCTGTTTAGGAGTTTCTTGAAGTCTTGGGAGTCTTTATCCCAGAGGTCCTCCTCTATGTCCGGCCACAGGAAATCCTCCTCTTGAGTTTTGCCGTATCTGTTGGAGATACGTAGCACGTCTTCCTCTATGGCATCAGAAACCTTCCTTATCTGGTTTAGGGTTTTCTCATAATCCGGGGCTAAATCCCTATCCTTTCCCATCTCCCAGGAGATAACCTGCTGGAGGTAGAGGATGGCGTTAAGGAGGCTTTTAGTGGAGAGCTTGTAGGAAAAATAGTTGCAGGCCACATCCAAGAGGAGATGGGCCTCGTCAATCACCACCGCCTCCCACTCCGGCAGAAAGCCCGTGAAGTCTTGGTTGCGCCTCAAGGACAAGTCCGCCATGAAGAGGTGGTGGTTTATGAGCACCAAGTCCGCCTCGGCGGCCTTCTTCCTAATCTGGGTCACGAAACATTTCTCATTGTGGGGGCAGAGCCTCCCCATGCAGCTCTCGGAGGTGGAGTGCAGCCTGTCGAAGGGAGGCTCCAGCCTCATGACCATGTCAAAGGCGTTGAGCTCGTCTATCTCGCCCGTCTGGGTCTCGGACGCCCAGCTCCTCAAGAGCTTCACGAAATTCCTGATGTCTCGGTCCAGGGAGTTGGAAAGCCTGGTTTCAATGGTCTGCAGCTGCTTCTGGCAGAGGTAGTTCTGCCTTCCCTTCAGGACCACGGCCTTGAACTTGGTGTTGAAGTGCTCCCTGATGAATTCTAGGTCCTTGGTGTTTATCTGCTCCTGGAGGTTCTTGAGCCCGGTGGAGACGAAGGTCTTTTTTCCGGAGATGATGGCTGGAAGCAAATAAGCTAAGGTTTTGCCGGTTCCGGTTCCGGCCTCAATTACGGAGGTCGTTCCATTTTTAAAGGCCTCCAGGGTCTCGCGGAACATCCTCTGCTGGGCTTCCCTGGACTCGAAGCCCTCCCAGCTTCTGCCCAGGGGGCCCTCCTGGGTGAGGAGGTATTCCAGCTCTTCCAGGTTGGCCGGAAGGCCAGCCGGGAGAATGTGTTTTTTGGCTGGAATTTTTTTATGGATATTCGCCGCGTCCATATGAGATCCGCTTCTCTTAGCCTCTTTAGGCAAAAATTGTTTAACTTATACTTATATGCCATTGCGCTAAAAAAGTATATAGTTTTTTGGCGTTTTCGGAAAGGCACTCTCTACCCACGTGCGCTTTTGTCAAGATATGGCAAAGAATCTAGAGATAACTCTGACAAAAGCCTTTCCGCATAAAGATGCTTTTCTAGGAAGCTTTCCTGGAAAGCCTAAAAAAAAAGACCCCTGGAGGCCCACGCCGGGCCCCTGGGGGTCTTTGGATCTTCTAGATTAGAGCGCCTCTCCAGGCTTTAAGCCGGAGGCGCATCTCTTTCTTGAGGCTGGGGAGTTAAAAAGAGATCAGTCCGCCACGACCACCCGTTTTCCCACCAGGCTCAGGATGCCCAGGGCGACCAGGATCACCACCACCACGCCTATGGCGATACCCGCGGCGCTTCCGCCCGGGGCCAGGGTCTTGTCCAGCTCACCGGCTAGTTGGCTGATCTCCTCCGGGCTGAGCTTAGCCAGGCGTTGAGTAATCTCCTCCTGGGTGTAGCCTAGGTTTTTAAGGGTCTGGGCGACCTTTTTGTTTTCCAGGTGCACGCGGATCTGCTCCAGTTCCGCACTTGCGCTCACCTGGGGGTTTAAGGTGGGAGCGAATCCGGCTACGGCGAATCTGGGTGAGAGGCCCAGCGCCAGGCTTATGGCCAGCATGAGTAAGACCACCCGCCGGCCCAATTTGGTGGTTAACAGCTCGTTCATAGTTCCTCCATGTTTTTTTTGTGAATGGTGGCGTTTAGCGCTTGGTGCCTTAGGTGGGCATCGCCAACGGGTTATATTGGCCACTGGGGCTTGTCAGCTGAGGCGCTTTTGGGGGAGCGAATCAGGGGTTTAAAAAATATTTCAAAAGAGATTTTCTCGTTTGAATTCAAAAAGAAATATTTAACAAGTGAAGAGCGAGCGAGAAATATCCAGGAGAAAATATCTAGAAGACATAAGTCTCATGGCATATGTAAGGTAAATATTAAAAAAGCAAAATATAAGGAAACAAAGGCGCTCAAAGTACTTATATCTGATAGAATATCCAAGTTTTGAGACTTTATTAGTCTAAAATTGGGGACTATATTTGATTGTCAAGCTAAGCTGGCAATCTACATCACTTTTTGAGCTTTTCACATTGAAAATCCTGGAAATTTTCCCTGGGCCTAAGAAAAGCTCTCAGAAAATATATACTAAAAATTAGCTAAAAATACAAGTCTATTATAAATTTTTTAGTCTAATATTTCACTAAATGTGTAATTTATTTTGCAGTGGCAAATATTTCAAGATATTGTGTTTAAATACAAAAGTGCGTATGTAAAATGGGCTTAATGTGGAAATGCGAGGAATATTTCTATCAAAAGTGATTTTTTAGTTCTGCTTTTTCTATTTTCAGGCTGAATTTTTTTCCCAAACGCTCAAAACTCATAAAGAGCTCGAGTTTTATATGATAAAAAATTCAAGCCCTGACTAATAAAGCGTCTAAAATACGAAAAAAACCATAAAAATACGAAAAAATGGGGCCTTTTTAGGGCAAAAATGCTCAAAAATCGAGGCTTTTTTGGAGATAATCGAAAAATGGGGGTAGATAGCCCAAAAAACGGGGGTGATAGGGTCGATTTTGCCCCTCATAGTGTAAATTTTGGGGTGGGGAAAAATGTCAAATTTTTTTGCTCTGGGCTGCTTCCTTGGCTCTTCCTTTCCAGAAAATGGAAAGCTTGCTCCCCGGCAAAAAAAACCCGGCCAAAAAGATAAAAAGCCAAAAACTCCAAAAATTTGATCCAGGTCAATAAAAATTTAAGAGGGAGCCACAACAAAATTGACCCAAGTCAAAAAAAAAGCCCCGGCAGAGCCGGGGCTTTGGAAGGGTCTGGCTAACAGTCCTAATTATATGCCTAACAATCTCTTTAGATATCCAGCTCGCGCACGTTTAGTGCGTTGTCCTGGATGAAGTCGCGCCTGGGCTCGACCTTTTCGCCCATGAGCACCGTGAAGATGTCGTCGGCGTCCATGGCGTCCGCCACCTTGACCTTGAGGAAGGTCCTCTTGGCGGGATCCATGGTGGTGTCCCAGAGCTGGCCGGAGTTCATCTCGCCTAGGCCCTTGTAGCGCTGTACCTTGAGGCCCTTTTGGCCTGAGGCCACCATGTCCTTGAGGAGCTCATCCTCGCTTTCCAGCTCATAGCGGCGCTCTTTGTGGGTGACCACAAAGGGAGGCTTCATGACGCCTTGGGTCCTGCCCTTGAGCTTGAGGTACTTGAGGAAGAGCTCTCCGTTGAGGAAGTCCTGGTTTAAGGTGAGCTTTTTCCTCTTGTCGTGCACTGAGGTCAAGAGCAGCTTGAAGCCCTTGGGGGCCTCCTCTTCCGGGCCGCCGTTATCCAGGTCCTCGTCTTTGGGTAGCAGGCGTCTCTCCTTGGGGAAGTCCGGGCCTGATACGTCGAGGCCGTAGTTGGTGAGTTTTTCGGCTAGCTTACGCGTCCAGGACTCGTCTAGGAAGCCCTCCTTGTTCTTCTGGTACTCCTCGTCCACCAAAGACCAGATCCTGGAGGGGAAGCCCCGGCGGAACTGGCGGTCCTTGAACTCGTTTTCGCTCATGAGGTGCTTGAGGTAGTGCTTGAAGTCGTCACCTTTGAGCTCCTTGTCGCCGTCCATCTCGCTTAGGGTTCTCTCGTCTAGGTAGCGCCTCAGGGTGAAGGCCTGGAGCGAGTTCTCGTCCTTGATGTAGAGCTCGTGCTTTCCGCTTTTGACGCCGTAGAGAGGCGGCTGGGCTATGTAGAGGTGGCCCCTCTCTATTAGCTCGGGCATCTGGCGGTAGAAGAAGGTGAGCAGCAAGGTCCTGATGTGGGAGCCGTCCACGTCCGCGTCCGTCATGATGACTACCTTGTGGTAGCGCAGGTTTTCCATCTTGACCCCTGAGGCGCCACTGGGCCCAATGCCCGTACCCAATGCGGTTATGATGTTCCGGATCTCCTGGGAACCCACTATGCGGTCAAAGCGGGAGCGCTCCACGTTTAAGATCTTCCCCCTCAAGGGCAGTATGGCCTGGAACTTCCTGTCCCGGCCCTGCTTGGCCGAGCCACCGGCGGACTCCCCCTCCACCAGGTAGAGCTCGCAGATGGTGGGGTCCTTGGACTGGCAGTCGGCCAGCTTTCCGCTAAGGGAGTGACCGGAGAGGGCTCCCTTCTTCTGGACCATCTCCCTGGCCTTGCGGGCGGCTTCCCTGGCCCGGGCCGCGTCCACCACCTTGTTTATTATCTTTTTGGCGACCGAGGGGTTCTCCTCGAAGAAGGTGGAGAGCTTGTCATAGACCAAGGTGTCCACCAGGCCCTTGACCACGGCGTTTCCCAGCTTGGCCTTGGTCTGCCCCTCGAACTGGGGCTCGGGCACCTTCACCGAGATGACCGCGGCCAGGCCCTCGCGCACGTCGTCTCCCTCGAGCGCTTGGATCTTGAGGTTCTTGGGGACATTGTCCGAGGAGAGGTACTGGTTCACGGCCCGGGTGAGCGCCGTCTTGAAGCCCGAGAGGTGGGTGCCACCCTCTGTCGTGTTTATGTTGTTCACGAATGAGAGCACCTGGTCCGAGTAGCTGTCGTTGTACTGGAGGGCCGTCTCCACCATCACGTCACCGGCCACGCCCTCCAAATAGATGGGCTTGTCGTGCAAGGTGGTCTTCTGGCGGTTGAGGTACTCCACGAATTCAATGAGCCCTCCCTTGTAGAGGAACTCCACAAACTCAGAGCTTCTCTCGTCCGTTAGGCTAATGTAGAGTCCTTTGTTGAGGAAGGCCAGTTCCCTTAGGCGTTTCACCAGGATGTCGAAGCTGAACTCCGTGGTCTCGAATATGGTGGGATCCGGCTTGAAGTGAACCATGGTTCCGCTCTTCTTGACATCCCCCACCTCCAGGAGCTTGGTGACCGGGACGCCCTTCTCGTAGCGCTGACGGTAACGCTTGCCGCCCCTCTTCACCTCCACTTCCAAAAAGTCAGATAGCGCGTTCACAGCCGAGACGCCCACGCCGTGGAGTCCGCCTGACACCTTGTAGGTCTTCTTGTCGAACTTACCTCCCGCGTGGAGCTTGGTCATGACCACCTGCACGCCCGGCACCTTCTCCGTGGGATGGATGTCCACGGGAATGCCCCGGCCGTTGTCCTTGACCCGCACGGTTCCCGCCTGGGTGATGGTCACCTCCACCCTATCGCAGAAACCCGCCAGGGCCTCGTCTATGGAGTTGTCCACCACCTCGTAGACCAGGTGGTGCAGTCCGCTCGCGGAGATGCTTCCTATGTACATGGCGGGCCGTTTGCGAACGGCCTCTAAACCTTCCAAAACCTGGATGTTATTGGACTGGTAATCGTCTTGGGAAGGGGAATGGGTCATCAATTAAACCGTGCCTTTCGTGTATTTAAGATGGATGGAAAAAAAATTTAGGGAAAAATATTCCCAGAAAAGATTCTAGAAAAGTCAAAAAGCCGAGAAAAAGATTTTCCAGGAAAAGCAGTTGTAATAAAGATTATTGGAGGAAGAAAAGATTGTTTTCGAAAATATAAATCCTAAAAATATAATTTTAAAGTAACCAGAAATCTTTGCAATTGCCACAAAAGTCTTCGTGTTGTTTGCCTCGGAGGAAGAGGAATAAAAAAAATTAAAATCTTTAAGGTTTTTTAAATATTTTATAAAAGATTGACATTTGCGCAAACTACGACACCTTAACTTAGGAAAGAAAAAATACGAAAATGTAGAAATGACAAAGATTATAGCGATTTTTGCCACTTAACAATCAAGCTTTAATTATTATAACAAAAAAATTAAATTTTCGCCTTAAAAAAGATATCTTAAGGATAAAAAACATCATTTTTCAAGCTAAAAATAAGATTTCACCTTGAAAATTCCACAAAAAATCCATCAACACGTTAAATTTAAGCGTGTCAATTTTGTAAACGCAAAAAAAATGGAAGAAAGTCTAAAGCTTGGAAGCCGTCACTTCTGAAGCTCACTAAAACACAAGCCTCTATAAATAAGCTCGCGGGTATTGTCTAAGATGATGTGCTCGATGCGGAAACGCTTAATAGCGCTAAAAAGACGGAATCGCGGACAATATTTTGGTGAAACATACGCCTTAGAAAAAACGCTAAAGGGATGATTATGTCTAAGACTAAAACGCTTAAGTACGCGGGAATGGTACTAAGCTTTCTTAAAGGAGAGGGGAAAGAGGCGCGTTTTAACTAAGATGTCTCATCATCTTCCCGGGGAGTGATTATGGAGACAATCCCCATGTAGCCAGGATCCGCCTCGCCCGTTATCACGGCCGGCCGCGAGCTGTTGATGATGGAGAGCTTGACCTTTTCGCTCTTCAAGGTGCCCAAGGGCTCCAGGAGGCACTTGGGGTCGAAGCCCACGTGGATGAAGGGCCCCTGATGGCTGATGATTATCTTCTCCTGGGCCTCGCCCACGTCCGAGTTCCTGCTGTAGAGCACCAGGGAGTCCTCGTTTACCTTGAAATAGACCACCCGGTACTTGTCGCTGGAGAGCAGGCTTATGCGCTTCAAGGTGTCGGAGAACTCCTTGCGGTCCAGGTTTATGATGTAGCCCTCCTCTTTGGGGATGAGGCTTTGGTACATGGGGAACTTTCCGTTTAGGAGGCGCATGATCATGATGGAGTTGGGGGTTCTGGCCACCAGGTTGTTGGCGTTCACCCCCAGGGAGACCCTGTCGTTCTTCTCGGCTAGGCTCTTGAGCTCGGTTAGGCTCTTGCGGGAGACCAAGATGCCCTCGTCTAGGAGAAAGGCCTCCAGGTTGTCGGTCGCCAGGGTGGCTATGTTCAGGCGGTTGTTGTCCGTTGAGACCAGCTTGAGAACCTCGTGGTCACCCACTGGCTCTTTCACCCAGAATACCCCGGCCAGGTTGTAGTTGGTGTTTCCCGTGGCCACGGAGTAATTGGTCTTGGTGATGGAGTCCACCAGGTCACCCCCGGGGAAGTCCGTGAAGGTTATGGCCCCGGTGTCCGCTGGCCTGGGAAACTCCTCCGGGGACATGCCGAAGATGTCCGTGGAAAAGTTGTCGCATTCTATGTTTAAGATGAGGTTTTCCTTCTCCTCCAGGAACACCACCGTGCCCCTTAGGGAACTCACTATGTCCGAGAGGATCTTGGCCGGAACCGTGAGGCTCCCCTCGTCTAAGACGTCGGCGTCGTAGGAGCACTGGAAGGTTATCTCCAGATCGGTGGCCGTCAGGGTCAGGCGCCCGGCCGCCCCCTCCAAGAGAACGTTGGCCATGATGGGCATGGATGTGTACCTGTTGGCAATTGAGGAGGTCTGGGAGAGGCCCTTTTTTAGCTCTTCGATGTTCGCCAAGACTTTAAGCATGTTTTTTCCTCTGGCTGAAAGATGAATTTTAGATAACTATGGGAGATTTAGCGGGTCTTTTACGGCTCCTCCGAAAGGATTGCTTTTTAAGTGTTTTGATAATTTTTCCATAAGCCATTTTTAGGGATATTTGCCAAGAGCAAGAGTTCAATATACAACATTTTGTCGTTTATATCAACAAAAAAAATACCGAAGGGGCAGATTTCCCCCCTTTCGGCCGCCGTGGAAAGCACTACCCTTGGGTGATGGGCTGGGTTGGTGAAATTTTACCGGAGGCCTCACTTTTGGATGAGAGCTGGGAGAGGGAAATTTTCCCCAAAGGCCATGATGCTAAAGGCGGACGTGTTTGTTTGCGGAAGGATAGGCAAGTTCTAGGCGGAGTGTAAAAGAGCTTTGAAGAGATAAGCGGCGACCGCGAATCAAGTGCTTTTTTCGTGGCTTATCAAAAAACTATAACAATATATATATTTTGTATAATTAGACAACTATATCTATATATAGATATTTATGCCTATATGTTGACTATATCTTGAACTTTATCTTGTCTTTGGCCTTTCTAGGAAGCCCAGCTCCTTACAAGAAAGTAGGTATATCCCTAAGGGTTGTAGTTCCAGATCGTTTTTTGCTCTTAAGGCGTGAGCTAATGAAAAGACATATCTTTTTTCAAAATGTGTCCCTTTTGTAGTCAAAACTCAAGCGCCATATGGCTGCTTTCAATTTATTAGTTATGAGTATCTGTCGCCTGGGGGAAACTTTTAGAGTTAAAGGATCAATTTATCCCTCGATCATAGAGGCGCCATAAGTAGTTTGCAAAAATTATAGCTTCTATATTCAAGTGATATGTGGAAGAGGCTTCTTATCTTGGACTTATTAAGGCTTGGGATTTGGGTGGGACTTTAGTCTCACTTTCTGTAGAAGTCCGTAGCCTGCACGTTCTGGGTGGAGAGCTCGCGCCTGGCCCACTGGGCCAGTTTTTCTCGTGATATCTTGG
>JAITJT010000224.1 GCA_031278795.1 Deltaproteobacteria bacterium
TAAGGGAACCTATGGGCTCACGGCCACACCGGTCACGAATTCACCCTTTGAAATATTCAATGTCCTTTCCTTGGTTTGCGACCTTAATGTATTCGCCCGTATGGGAGGTTGTACCATTGACGACATCATCAAGGTCTTTGGCAAGCTCTCGGTAGTGGCCAGGGTCAAGGTGAGCGGTGAGGCTGAGGAGGCGGAGGCGCTTTTGGGCTTTGTGAACCTAGATGGGCTGAGGAATCTCTTTAACCGCTTCGTGCATTTCGCCGGGGAAAATTACCTGGAGGATAGCTTTCTCTGCCCCGATAAGAACGAGGTACATGAATACGTGGCCCTCGCCCCCGAGCAGGAAAAAATCTATCAGAAGCTGCGTAAAAAGGCCCTGGCCGTGGAGCGTGGGCAGGGAAACCCGGATGCCTACAACAATATCCTCTCCATCATCCGTGACATGGACAGGCTGACCCTGGACATCGACACCTATGAGCACGTGTCTACTTATATATTTGAGGGGCTTGATAAAAAGGCCCTAGAGTCCATGAAAGCTTATTTTGAGGGGAATGTCTCGGCCAGGAAGAAGAAGGACCAGGGATCCCCTGTGGAACACAAGATTTTCAACATGGACAAGGGGAAAGTTTGCCTCATACTCCCTGAGCATCTGGACTACCTGCTGGACGACCTTCTGAGGGACCTTGATATCGACGAGTCAATGGTCACCCATCCCCTTAACCCCAAGTATGAGCGCCTGGTTGAGCTCATGGAGAAATACTACAACAAAGGCGGGAAGCAGCTCATCTTCACCGAGGAGAAGTCCCACCACCGCAAGCTCCGCCGCATCATAGCCCATGAGCTCTCTATCCCCATCAACCGCATCGGCATAATAAACGCCGACGAGTCGGCCGGCTACCGCCTGGAGAAGACCATCAAGGAGTACAACTTTGGGGACGTTGACGTGGTGATAGCCAACCGCAAGGCCGAGCTGGGGGTGAATCTCCAGATAAGGACCACGGCCATCCACCACCTGACCCTCCCCTGGACACCCGCGAGCATCCAGCAGAGGAACGGCCGGGGCATCCGCCAAGGGAACACTGAAGAAGAGGTCGTGGTGCACTATTATTTTGGGGAGAAGACCCTAGACTTCTACCGCCACACCATACTGGACATGAAGGCGAACTGGATAAACGAGCTTCTGGAGGGCGACAAGCCCACCATGCCCAACAGCGAAGCCCCGGATATCGAAGAGATTTTGGATATGCTCTCTGACAGCCCCGAGGAGGCCCAGAAGAGGCGCCTCGAGCGCCAAAAGAAGGCCGAGGAGTTTTATTTGGCCAAGCAGAGGGATGGTCTTTTTAATATGCTAAAGACCATGACGGAGGAACACGCCAAAACTCTGCGGCTAATCAAGCGCAAAAACCAAGAAAAGGCTGAAATCGAAAAAGAGTTTAGCGCAAAAATACGTATACGAGAGATTCAGGAGGAAGAAAAGAAAAAGGAGCTGCAAAAACACAGAGAGGCCGCCTCGGAGTACGGTTCAGCAAAAGAGATAGAGGCAGAGCTGGAAAAGCTGAGGGCCAATACCAAGGCTGAAGTGGATGAGTATACACAGATAATTGACGAACTTTCCAAAAAACTATACTCAATGCCCGAATCCGACCCCACTTACCATGAGTTGAAGGCTCTATTTAACAGGACCAAATTGAAAAAACAGGCCGCGGAACTCGCCTTGGTCAAAACCGCGGCTCAGCTGCAAACAAAGAAGAAATATTTGGATTATAAATCAGGGACTGTAAATGATTTATGGAGGAATGAGTTTAACAAGCAGAAAAAAATCCGCTTTAACCGAATCGATGAGGAGTTAGATGAAGCCCAAGACAAAGATGCCAAGTATTTGGAACAGAGCCGTAGCTATTTTAAGGAAATGCACAAGGCGAATAAGCTTCCCTTTGAGATATCAATCTTGGATTCCATAGGCAATTTCCTCGTGACCGATGACCATGAGATAGTCTGTGTAGGCGACAAGTACGTAAAACAAGAAGAAAACGACGCTGTTAGGGGGATAGAGGTGCTGGCGGTCAACCCCTTGGAAAAGACCCTCAAGGTGGCCATCTACGATAGGAATAAAGGCAAACAAACCAAGAGCCTAGGCCTTAGCGCGCTTACTAGCATGGAAAAACTTCCCCTGGGAGACGCGCTAGCCTAAGAGCTTACTAAATATGCTCTATAGAGATGGTCGCTGTTTTTTGGCGGCTAAGCTTCTATGGTTTTTCGCAACTGTTTAAAAAATCCTTATAATCCAACTGGATTATCAGATTCTTTGCACAATGACTTTAGTAATAAGCTCTTTGAAGTCTTCCTCTTTGAAGCTCCCAGTTTCCAGCGACATGGCATTGGCCGTGGCCGCGGTGACGGCCAGGCGGATGCCCTCGGTGGTCTCCAGATGGCGAATATAAGCCACGGCGAATCCGGCCACCAGGCTGTCTCCGCAGCCCACGGTGTTCACCGCCTCAATCTTGGGTGGAATGCCCACGAAAGTCCCCTCGTCGTTTACAACTAAAACCCCGTTCGCCCCCATGGACACAACCACTTGTTCAATTCCTCCGTTATGAAGTAGCCTCGCGCAGTTCAAGACGTCGTCTCTGGACTTTATATTGGCGCCGAATATATGGGTGAGCTCCTCCTGGTTGGGTTTAACAAGTGTTGGATTGGCCTTGATGCCCTCTTTGAGGGCGCTTCCGCTTGTGTCCAAGAGCACCTTCTTGGACTGAGACTTCACCAGTTTGATGATCCCTTGGTAATAGTCACTGGGGACCCCCGGAGGGATGCTCCCGGAGATGGTCACCACTTGGCATTTTTTAAGGATTTGTTCCAGCTTCTTAGTAAACAAGTCCAAGGTGCTCTTGTCAATTGTAGAGCCTGATTCCAGAAATTCCGTGTTGCGGCCGCTACGCAGGTCTCTTACGTTTATGCAGCACCTGGTCTCCTCTGGGCTTTCCACAAAATCCACCTGGATTTTGTCCATTTTAGCGAGTTCCTCAAAATACCTGCCAGTGTGTCCGCCAATAATCCCCGTGGCCACGACCGGTTCTCGCAAGAGAACGGCCACGCGTGAGACATTTAGACCTTTTCCGCCGGCGCTGTTCTTTCTGAACTTGACCCGCATTACCTTGCCAATCTCTATGTCGTCTACCACATAGAGCTTGTCTATCGATGGGTTAAGCGTAATCGTGGCTATCATATGGCACAGATGTATCCCTTGGATTCTGCGCCTTTACCAGGCGCAGATATCCTGTTGTGTATAATATTCCCTCAAATTTCAACTAGCCTTAGGGGTTTACCAAAAGGACCTTCCCCTTTACCGCCCGGGGCTCTTTAAAGAGCTTGAAGGCCTGGGCGCCTTCCGACAGGTGGAAGCTTTTGAAGATGAGGGAATCGTCAATCACCAGCTTCCCAGATGCCAAATACTCATTGGTCATGGTCCACTCTTTTCCAGGGAAGGGGGCGCTGTAGGACATCCAGGAACCCGTGAGCTTGAACTCCTTGCGGTTCATCTTCTCAAAGAGCCTCCAGGAGAAACTCAGATCCCTAGCCGAGGTCCCCACAAAGCAGACCGTGGCCTTGTTGGCGGCCAGCTCGAAGGCCAAAGACATGGTGCTGTTCTGGCCGGCTGTTTCAAATACGTAGCCGTAGCCATTCCCCTTGGTGTAATCCAGGGCCTCCTTTACAAACTCTGACTTTAAGGTGTTGATTAGCTTGTCAGCCCCAAGTTTCGCGGCGAGATCTAGCCTTTCCTCGGATATGTCAAAGACTGTCACCCTCTTGGCGCCTAAGAGCTTGGCCCACTGCAGGGTGAAATACCCAATGGTTCCAAAGCCCAGGACGGCCACGTCCTCGCCTCCCCGGAAGCGAGCCGTGTATATGCCGTGGAGGGCCACCGTCGAGGGTTCAAAGAGGGCCCCGTTCTCAAAGGAGATGCTCTCATCTAGGGCCACTACGTTACGGTGGGGGACCTTCACGTAATCCGCAAAGGAGCCGTTTATCCTGGAGCCTATGAAGGTGTAGTTCTTACATAGGGCGTAGTTCCCTTTTAGGCAGTCTTGGCAGCTCATGCAGGGAACCAAAGGGGCGGCCGTGGCCTTGTCACCCACCTTGAAGTTGTTGAGGCCCCCTTCAATCTTTTCTATTACCCCTGAAAACTCGTGGCCCAAGACTATAGGATAGTAGTGCGCCGCGTTCCCGTTCACCCTGGGGACGTCGGATCCGCAGATGCCACTGGCCTTGACCCTTATCAAGACCTCGCCGTCTTTAAGCTCCGGGGTATCTATGTCTTCGTATCTGAGATTCTCCTCTCCGTGGAGTACCAATGCTTTCATTTTTTCCTCGCTTCCAGTGTTTTACGCTTATCTTTATGCCTTGTTGTCGCAGCCGCAGACCAGGATGCGCTTTTTAACCAGCTCTTTGACCGCGTTTCTGGCGTATTCCCCATATTTTTTGGGGTCTATGGCCTTGGGGTTGTCCGCTAGATAGCTCTTCACCGCCTGGGTGTAGCAGATCCTTAGCTCGGTCGCGAAGTTCACCTTGGAGATGCCTCTTTTGATGCAGTCTTTCACGTCATCCTCGGGTAGCCCGGTTCCCCCGTGGAGCACCAGGGGTACTTCCAGCTTTTCTCTTAAGACGTTTATGAGCTCCTTGTTTAGGACAGGTGTCAATTTATAGAGGCCGTGGGCCGTTCCCACGCCCACGGCCAGGGAGCTCACCATGGTTTTCGCCACAAACTGGAGGGCCTCTTCCGGATCGGTGTACCCGCAGTCACTAGCCTCCATGTCGTCTTCCTTTCCACCAACCCGGCCAAGTTCCCCCTCCACCGGCACACCGTTAGGGAGGCACACATCCACCACGCTCCTGGTGATGGCGATGTTCTCATCCAAGGGGAGCTTGGAGCCGTCTATCATGATGGAGGTGTAGCCGTCGTGGAGGGCCTTTACGGCTGTCACAAAACTGTCTCCGTGGTCCAGGTGTATGGCCACGGGAACCTTGGTAGCGCCCGCCGCCGCCGCTATCATTGAGGAAAAGATCTTAAGAGATCCATATTTGATGGTTCCCGGCGTGGTCTGGACTATGACGGGGGCGTGCATCTCATCGGCCGCGCTTATTATGGCCTGGACAATCTCCATGTTTTCAGCGTTGAAGGCCCCGACCGCGTATCTGTTTTTCCTCGCGTCCTTCAAAAGCTCCTCGGTGGTTGTGATGGGCATTGATTCCTTCCTTTTTGTCTATAATTGTCTCTCCATGGTTGGAGAGATTGATTTAACTCTTGGCGTAATCCTTACGCGTTAAGCGCAATAAGCTAGCTCATTAACTCCAAGCCTTGACTCACAGTGCTTATTTATATTGAGCTCTTAAGTATTAGCTCTCTTTGAAGCGATCGAGGAGGTCTCTCACCTCTTTTCCGGTGGATAGGCCAACGGCGTGGTTGGCCATCACCCGGGCTTTGGAGTAATCAGTGTTTCTTATGATGAAACGGGCCTCCGGGATTAAGGATCCGGACATGCTGAAGTCGTCTAAACCCAGACCGAGTAGAATGGGAATGGCGTTTTCGTTTCCAGCCATGGCGCCGCAGAGGTGAACCTTTATGTTGTTTCTGTGTCCCGCGTCTATGGTCATCTTGATGGCTCTTAAGACGGCCGGGTTAAATGGATCGTAGAGGGCCGCCACCTTGAGGTTACCCCTGTCCACCACCAGGACGTATTGGGTCAGATCGTTTGAGCCAATGCTAAAATAATCAGCCTCCTTGGCCAGCTCGTCCGCGATGAGCACCGCGGCCGGGGTTTCAATCATCACTCCCTTTTGAATCTCTGAGTCAAAGGCGATGTTATCCGCCTCCAGCTCCTTTTTGGCGGTCTCTAGGACCGCGTTGGCGGCTTTCAGCTCCTCTAAGGTGGTTATCATGGGATAGAGGATCCTAATCTTTCCAAAGGCCGAGGCCCTTAAGATGGCCCGCAGCTGGGTCTTGAAGAGATCCGGAAGCCCTAGGGAGAGCCTTATGCCCCGGAAACCCAGGAAGGGGTTTTCCTCCACCTGCAGCTGGAAATAGGGAAGGTCCTTGTCTCCACCTATATCCATGGTTCTAACTATGAGGCCTCCGGTGGCTATCTGGACGCTGGCCTTGTAGGCGGCCACCTGCTCGTCCTCGGTGGGGAAGTTAGTTCCCTCCATGTAGAGAAACTCGCTCCGCATGAGTCCCACCTTGTTGATGCCGTACTGCTGGGAGTTCTGCACGTCTCTGATGGAGCCCACGTTAATGGAGAGCCCCACGGTGTGACCGTCCAAGGTGGTGGCCGGAAGGCCCTTCAAGGCTGAGAAGGCCAGCTTCCTCTCGTCATAGGCCAGCTTCCGGCTCTTGTACTCTTCTATGGTGGGCCCGTCCGGGTCCAAGATGATAGTCCCGTCCACGGCGTCCAATATGAGAGAGCTCCCGTGGCTAACTATGTCGTCTATGCCCTCCACCCCGACTATGGCCGGAATGTCTAAGTTCCTCGCCATGATGGCCACGTGGCTGGTCTCCCCGCCGCTTGCGGTAATCATTCCCAAGACGTGCTCTTTATTGAGGCTCGCGGTGTCCGAGGGCTTTAGATCGTGGGCAACCAGTATCACCTGGTCCGTTATGTCGTGGAAGTCCACGTTGTTTAGGCCCTTGAGGCACTTTATTATGCGGATGCATACGTCACAGACGTCATGGGCGCGCTCCATCAGGAATTTGTTCCCTGTGGTCTCAAAGAGGGAGACAATCTCAAAAGAGGTCTCCTCCACGCTGAGCTCGGCGTTTTTGCATTCCTTGGTAATCTTCTTCTCCACGGAGTCGTGGAGCACGGGGTCGTCCGCCACGTCCAGGTGCGCCATGAAAATCTCAGAAATCTTGGAAAGAGCGGCTATCTGCTCCTTGGCCTTGATGACAGCGTCTTTGAACCTTCCCAGCTCCTCTTGAACGGAGCTTTGGCTTATCGTCTTCGTGTCAGCCTTTATCTCGGCAGGCTTGTATAAAAATGCCCTGCCAATGACTATGCCCTTGGACGTCGTCTTTTTAATGCTCAACTTGTGCATCGTCCTACCTCTTTCCTTAGAAATTGACGGGAGTTACAAGAAAGGTTTTAATTTCCAATAACTCCCGTTATATGAATATTGTTAACCTTCGATATCGGCGTCGGCTTCCGCCTCGGCCTTGGCCAAGCCCTCCAAAAACTCCACGATTGCCGGAAGCGCCACTTGTTCATCCTCACCGTCCACCTTGACGGTCACCATGGAGCCTGGTTTCACGGATAGCAAAAGGAGCTTTATTATGCTGTCGCATTTGGTCTCGTTTTCGCCCGACTGGATGAATACTTCGCTTTTGAAACTCTTCACAAGCTTGATGAACTTGTGAGCCGGCCTCGCGTGAAGGCCTGTGGGGTTGGTGATAAGTACTTCTTGTGTAATCATGATCATCCCTCTGCGGGGGCGCTATCGGTGAGCTCTTTAGCTCTTAAGGCCAATAGTTCAGCCCTCTTTTTCCTGGAATGCATTCTCTGGGTGCAGATAATGCAGAAGACGTAGATAACGCCTATCACCACGAATCCTGAGACATTAGTCATGTTGAAACCCTGGGTGAGCAGGTAGGTAATGGGGGAGCCGCCTTGATCCAAGGAGGCGAGCCTTGTTCCCGAGTCCACCAGGAGCTCAGAGTGAGCCGCCTCGGCAAGCATGGTGTTAAGGGCGATTGTCTGGTTGGCTATCCAAACGGTGATTACCATGATGACTGTGCCCGAGATGAGGGTCCTGAAAAGGTTGCCCTTGTGGATACCCACCGCCATGGCGATGAAGAAGCCGATGGTGGCCAGATCGCCAAAGGGGAGCACCTCGTTTCCGGGGATTAGCATGGCAATTATTATGGTGAGCGGTATGAAGATAAGACCGGCCGAGATTACCTGGGAGTCACCCAAGAGGATTGCCGGATCCAGGCCAATGTAGAAGTTCTCACCAGAGAAACGCTTCTGCAGCTTGAGCTTGGCCGCCTCGGATATGGGAAGCAGACCCTCCATGATGCATTTGACGACCTTGGGCATAAGGAGCATGACCGCTGCCATCTGAATGCCCAGCTGGAGCATGTGGTTGACCTCATAGCCGGCCAAGGCGCCTATTACCACGCCCAGGATGCCGCCTATGATCATGGGCTCACCCAGCACACCAAACTTCTCCTCGATAACCGCGGTGTTGAGGTTTATCTTCTTGATCCCTGGTATGCGGTTAAGGGCCCACTCTATGGGAACAGCAATGGGTCCCAAATAGGCAGACGTTCCGTGGGGGACGGTTATGCCGTCCAGCTCGTAGTAGTCCTTAACGATAGGTGAGAACCAGTCGCCAAATTTGTAGGCCAAGGCCGAGTGAACCACGACGCCCAAGACGCCAAGGAGGAAGCTACCGGTTGCCAGGTGGACCAGGGCTCCGGAGAACGCGAAGTGCCAGATGTTCCAGATGTCGACGTTCACCACTTTCGTGGTCTTGGTGAAGAGCATGATCAAGTTGATAAGTATGGCCACAGGAATGGCCACCGCCGCTATCTTTGACGACCAGGTCATAGGCGATGCCCCGGGCCAGCCGATGTCCACAACGGTTAGAGACATCCCAAACCGTTCGGACATAGCCTTGGCGGCGGGCCCTAGGTTATTGCTCATCAAGCCCACGATAAGGCCGATACCGACGAAGCCAATTCCTATCATTATGCCGGAGCGGATGGCCTTCCCCGGTTTTACGCCAAAAAACAGCGCAAGCACCGCCAAAATGATCGGAAGGAGAACCGAGGGCCCCATTCCGAACAGGTAGTTGAAAAATGATTCAATAAGTTGCATAGATTCCTCCGAAACCTGAATTTATCCCTAAAATATATAAAACTAGCTTGTAAAAGCCGTATAGAGTCAAGATATCTCTAGTCTAATCCTTGAGAGCCTCGAGAATGGCTTCTTCCGTTTTTTCTATTCCCACTCCGGAAATAAAGGGCATTCCGCTTACAAACGGAATTCCGTAATCCTTTGACACTTTGGAGGTCGCGACAATCAGCGCTACCCCCGTTATGTTCATTTGGATTTCAGAGACACGGCATTGGACAATTTCGATGTCAATGCCGTTTTTCTTGCACAGTTCAACTACCTTGTTCGCGGCAACGGTGGATGTCGCGACCGCTCCGCCACAGGCGACGATAACTCTTTTTTTCATGAAGGGTTCTCCTTGTTTTTGATGATGGTGATAATCTCCTCTGGAGTTTTAGAGTTCCGGATTGCTTCCAGAACTGATTTGTCTTGAAGCACCGTCAAGATGCCCTGAATATGATCCAGGTGCGCCTTGGGATCCGTTATTGACAGCACAAAAACAAGGGATACTTCCACATACTCGTCATCAGTTCCCATTGCCATGAATTTCACGGGTTTGCGTAAAATTCCTATGCCTATAGCGTCTTTAAGCACGTGTGAGATATCGGTGTGGGGAATGGCAATGCCAAATCCCGACATGTCGATACCTGTTGGATTTTCACTCTCTCTCTTCTGAAGAGCTTTGACGTAACTATCTTTGGCGTAACCTTTGTCGATAAGAAGTCTACCCATGACCTCAAGGACGCCGTTTTGATCTGTTGCGTTTACCTCAACGTTGATTAAATCCTTGTCAATTTGTTCCCATATCACAGATATGCCCTCCTTTGTCGGTTCAAGGCTGTTTCAAACTTTTCAATAACTGAATTGATCTCATCTTCGCTTCTTGCGCGCCGCAAGCTTTCTTTGAAGTCATCCATTTGCGCAAGGCGTGTGAGGTTATAAAACGCTTTTAAATAAAATTTATATTTGTTTATTCCCAAAAAACACACAAACTCCACCGGATCGTAATCTTTATGCCCGAAATTAACCGCGTTTTTAAGCCGTATTAGTGATATGGCGCTTTTATCAACATCCGCGTGTGGTGCCGCAAAGCC
This sequence comes from Deltaproteobacteria bacterium, assembly GCA_031278795.1. The sequence goes on from JAITJT010000224.1 coordinate 9,983, forward strand.
GTCACCTATTACGAAAATCTTTCCGTTATTTTTATATGTTTCAATCATAGAGCTAACAACGGATTTTTTAATTGTTCCGTTTTCCAAAAGCGGAAGGGCGGATTGTTCCAAAGCCTCTAAGAAGTTAGCGCAGGGAACATCAATGCGGATATTTTCAGGCTTTATCATTTCATAAAGATTTTTTAAATTGTCAAAGTTTTCGTGTGACAATATTTCTTTGTCTTTGTTTTTTTTCTCATCATAAACGTCAAGATAGTCTTCGATTATATCTTTGATGTTTTCCACTGGGCTATAGGGATCCTGGGTATTTTCCACTCTTTTTATTTTCTTTAGTTTTATTTTTTCGACACTTTTTTCTATTTTTAAAAGATCCTTTTCTCCAAGCAAACGCTCCACCACGATCACTTCTTTTTGAGGGAAATTAAGAGGGAAATTAGATATAATTAGATCCGTGGAATCATCCACGATATTCCAAAACTCTTCACTATCACGCGCCACTTTGACGTCCGCGTTAAATTTATTTTCAATGATTACGGCCTGATAATATGAAAGAGCCGTGCTATCATGCTTGCAAAATACAATATTAACTTTTTGCTTATGCTGTAGCTTTTGATGCGTCGCGCAGATATGAAGCGTTAGATCATAAATTTGATTTTTACTGAAAGTTTTATGGTGATGGTTTTCAACAATCCCAATATGCTTTGAAACGGCATCAAGAACCTTTTTGTGGTTATCGCTAAGAAGGTTCACGATATCTTGGTTTTCAAACATAGTGAGATCATTTTTGTCCATATTTTCTATATAATTCATGATAGCGTCAAAATATTTGCCAGAATCCCTTAAATCCAGTGACAACTCCCTTGAGACATTCATAAGAAAGTTTGTGGTAAGGTTATAAATATTTAAAATATGCTCGTCATCTGACTTTTTTTCTTCATATTGTAAGTTATCTATAAACTTCTCCAACTCGCGTATTTCACCATCATAAATTTTTAAATTAAAGTCGATATACATTCTGTTCATTAGTGATGTCGCGAGCGTTTTATTTCCATTAGTTTTAAACTCATGGGATACAAGATAATTTCCCCGACTCATTCTAATTTCAGCTATTAAAAGATAATACATCGCCTTTATAAATGATTCATTATGGAAATAAATACCATAGGATTTTTCCGTCTCTTTTATTATATTTTCAATTTTTTTAAGCTTAGCTTTGATGGTTATAACTTTATCCTTAATATTTTGATATGGTGAATTCTCAAAAGAGTTTTCATATTTTTTTAAATCAGTTATTAATATATCCAACATGGCGGCGCGCCTCTCTTTTTCAGGACAGACGACCATGATCCCCTTGTTCGCGCGCGTGGCTACATCAATTTTTATTTTTTTAAAATACTCCCTCACAGCCTTTAGATCGCTAATAGCGGAGCCCCTACTCATGTTCAGCATTTTTTCAATTTCTGTTATTTCAGTGTAGTCATCGCTAATTAGAAGCTTAATGCAAATAATATTTACTCTTTCCTTTCTTGATAATCTATGTTCGTATAAATCAACCTCACTTAACAAGCTCGCCGCGGTGTTTATCTCTCCCGTATAAATCACGTCTCCGCTATGGTTGATGACCACCTCTTCAAGATCTTTTGATAAAAGCAAATCATTGATGCTCTCCAAATCTTCATACAATGTGCGCAGCGTCACATTCCACTCTTTATTAAGATTGTGAATATTTAAGTTGTTTTCCGCTGACATTATCATTGACAAAAGCTTTATTGAGCGATTATTCACTACTAGTACCTATTCAAAAAAAAAGCCATAAATCTTTTTTTAAAAATTTATGACTTCAGTGCTCTTCCTTTTTCGCGCCTTTCTTTTACGAGATAAAATTTTTTTATCTCTATTTCCGTCTTTGTTCCGGTTTTTACCTTGTGTCTTTTACCCTTTGATCTCTATGTTTCCCTCAACCTTCCGCTTGATTGTTTGTTTGTTTTCTTTTAATAAAAAGAATATGCTTTATCTTCTTATTATCTTCTCAATTTGTTTTGATTTGTTTCCTATATCTTCCCCTTTTTATTTGTCAGTAAGACCTGATATTTTCAGGTTTACTGTTTCTAAAGATACCACATTATAAAAGCTTTGACTTTAGATTTTCCCTTTGTTTATATAAAAAATTTTAGCTCTTTTTCCTTTTTCTCTCTTTTCGCTTGAATTGTCTCAATTTTTTGCTGTGATTTCTTTTTATGAATGAAAGAGCGCTTGTTCTAACATTTTCAATTCATCATACGACAATCTATCACACAACAATCCATCACAGAGCGATCCCTTTCGCATTGATATTTCATGTGCCCTAAGTAAACTTATAATTTTTTTTGTTTTGACTTTATGAAATTTTCTTTTTATAAAATATTTTTTATTGTCTGCGCTCTTCCCTTTTTAGATAATTAAAAAATCATTAAATTCGTCTCCTTGTACTCGACTTATTAAACTTATCGCTAATATATCTATAACTTTTTTGATTTATATTTTAAGATAGTGCGTTATTTCTAAAGCGTTTTTGCATTTTTTTTGCTTAAGCGTAATTAGCCTTGTTTGAAGGTCAAGACAGTTTAAATATTTGAGCAAAGGGCAAAAAAAATCCCCAATAAATTGGGGATTTGTAAGAAGCTTATTATTATCTAAAGCTTATTGTTAATCTTATGGCTCGAGAGTCGCGAGGTAGCGCCCGGTCTTGGTGATCTCCACCCTGAGAGGGAGATCAAAGGCCTTGGTCAGGCACTCTGAGGTGATGACATTTGAAATCTTCCCCTTGGCCAGGTCCCGGCCCTCTTTAACTATGAGGGCGCTGGTTATGAAGGGGCCAATCTCCAGGGTGTTGTGGGTGGTGAGTATTATGGTGGGGGCATTCTCCTTTTCCGCGAGCACCCTCACGTGCTCCAAAAAGAGCTCCCGGCCGCCCATGTCAAGATTGCTCATGGGCTCATCTAGGATGAGAAGCTCCGGTTCCGCGAGAGCCGCTCTCGCTAGAAGCGCCCTCTGCCTCTCCCCTGAGGAGAGCACCCCGAAATGCCTCTTCAGCATGCGCTCCAAGCCAAACTCGGACGCAAGTGTTAGGGCCTTTTCAGAGAGAGCCGGGTCCGGGTCCTCATAGAGGCCCAAGGTGGCCTTGGGACCGGAGAGTATGGTCTCCATGAGGGTGGTGCGCTGCGGCACCAGATCGGCTACGGCCGGGGAGACCCAGCCGATTTTTTTCCTAAGCTCCCTTAGATCGACGCTTCCCAAGGTGTGGCCCAGGATAGTCACTGTCCCGTCCGTTGCCCAGAGGTAGCCTGTGACCACCTGGAGGAGGAGGGTTTTACCGGCCCCGTTTTTACCGAGAATCACCCAGTTCTCGCCCTTTTCGACCTTCCAGTTGAGGCCGCTAAGAAGATTTGACTCCCCGCGCCTGAGGTTTATGTCCTTAAGTTCTATTACCGTCTGTGTGTCCATGGGCATATTCCAAAAATGATCTCTTTTCTTTTTTAGCGCTTTCCACTAAACTCTTTGTCTGTGTTAGTACGCCTTTGGCTTTTGTAATAAATACAATTTACAACTGAAAAATAAAATGTCTTTTATAGTGAGAAAGGCCCGCGTCACCGACGTGGGCACAATTTATGAGCTTCTCAAGAAGCTCGCATCCGAGGGGCTCCTTCTTCCCAGAAGCTACGCCAACCTCTACGAGATGCTCCAGACCTTGTACGTGGCCGAACCTGAGGACAGTCCCGGAACCATCTGCGGGACGGCCTCCCTCCAGGTGGCCTGGGAGGATCTAGCCGAGGTGCGCTCTCTGGCCGTGCACTCGGAGTGGAGGGGTTTCGGGGTGGGTAGGGCCTTAACCGAGGCCGTGGAGAGGGACGCGAGAGAGCTTTTGATCAAGAAGATGTTCGCGCTCACCTATGTGCCGGAGTTCTTCATAAAGCTAGGCTACAAGGAGGTTAGCCTGGAGAGCCTGCCCCAGAAGATCTGGGCGGTGTGCTTCAACTGCGTCTATTATCCGGACTGCAAGGAGATTGCCGTGGAGAAGGTCTTCTAGGGAACTTTTTAGTCGAAGAGCCCTTTGGAGAACTCGTGGGTGGGTGGGCACATCTTGTCCATCTCTTCAATGGTGGGAAGCGAGGTTAAGGCCGGAAGGTCGAAGGTCTCCAGAAACTTCTTGGTGGTGGAGTAGAGCATGGGCCTTCCTGGGAGGTTATCGTTCCTTGCGGATATGCGGATTAGATCCTTTTCCAGGAGGCTGCGGATGACCCCTCCGGCGTCCACCCCGCGGATCTTCTCAATCTCGGCCCTCAATATGGGCTGGCGGTAGGCGATGACCGCAAGGGTCTCCAGGGCGGCCCGGGAGAGGCGGTTTCCGCCTTTCTTCCGGAGCCTCAGGGCGTAGACGCTTATCTCCGGACGAGTCCGGAACTGATAACCACCGGCCACCTCCCTCAGCTCAAAGGCCCGGCCCTCCAGCTTGTACTCCTCCTGGAGCGCCAGTACCGCCTCTCTTATCTCCTCTAAGGTGACCTCCTCGATGAAGGCGCCTAGGAGTTTCTCCGGGGCGAGTGGCGTGTCACTGGCGAAGAGCAGGCCCTCAACTATGGTTTTCAAGGAATGCATCTGCTAACTCTCTGGAATTTTTCTATAATCAAAAGTGCTTAAAGATGGCCTTAATTAATCCATAAATCGCAAAAGCTATTAGAGCTCAAGGAATAAAATTCAGACTTTCTAGTTCTACTTATTATATCTCATTTATAATCTCGTCTTTAATCTCGTCTTTTATCTAGCCTATATTCCTCTATAAAATCTTGTCATCTATCTTCAATCTTTCTTTCCGTGAAGCCTGAGCCTCAATCTCGGTTTTAATCTCATTTGTAGTCAAAGCTAAGGGAGGTATCCGCGTCCGGGTCCGCCAGGAATAGCCTGGGGCCGCTCTCATCCTCCTCGGTGTCCTGGTAGAGCTTGAGGAAGCCGGTGCGGGCTAGCTCCAGGATGGCTAGAAAGCTAAGGGACCTCTCCATGCTGCTCGCCTGGGTGAAGGATAGATCGGAAAAATGGGCGCTTTTTAGCTCGATTAGGATCTTTCTGATCTCCTCTAACCTCTCGCCTATGGTCACGGTCTCCAGATTGAAGTTCAAGGTGGGGCTCTCCGGCCTGGGCTTGGATGCCAGCTTGCGCCAGGCCTCCACCAGCTCAAATAGGGAGAACTTCTGGGGAATGTCCTCTGGGGCCAGATCACCTTCCGTGAAGTCCTCGAAATAGCCCCTCACAAAGACGTCCCTATCTAGAAGGAACCTGGAACCTAGGGCCTCGGCCGCCTGCTGGACCTTGGCGTACTCGATCAAGGGCCTCACCAGAGCCATCCTGGGGTCCTCGGCGGGCTCATCGCTTTCGCCTCTCTCGTCCGGAAGCAGCATCCTGGATTTTATCTGGGCCAGGGTAGCGGCCATCACCAGGAAGTCGCCGGCTATGTCTAGGTTAAATCTCTCCATGTACTGGAGATATTCCAGATACTGGGTGGTGATGAGGCTGATGGGAAGGTCGTAGATGTTCACCTCGTTGCGTTTGATGAGGAACAGAAGGAGATCCAGCGGCCCGTCAAAGCTGTCGCCCTCGGTGAAGTCTACGCTGAAGTTTATGAGTTTTTTGCGCTCGCTCATTTAGAATTCCATATGCAGCTGTGTCTGGAAGAAACTAAAGACCGGCATGAGAATTTTACCCACCATGCCCGTGGCTATCAAGACTATTATGCCTATGAAGAAGATGAACCTGTATCTAGCTATGAAGATAGAGGCGCTGGGCGGGAGAAAATAAGAGATGATATTGAATCCGTCCAGGGGAGGGATAGGCAAGAGATTAAAAAAACAGAGCCCAATATTTAGGAAGAAGGCGATGTATACCATAGAGGCCAGGGGCTCTTGAAAAAACTCCGGCACATGGTTGTAGAAGCTAGTGAGGATGAAGAAATTGAAGATGAAGGCCATCAAGAAGACCATGAGCAGATTGGAGAGAGGCCCGGCCACCGCCACCAGGGACATGTCCCTACCGGGGTTCTTGAAGTTTCTGGGATCCACGGGCACGGGTTTGGCCCAGCCTATGAAAAAGCTCATGAGTATGAGGAGGGTTCCCAAGAGATCCAGGTGTTTAACCGGATTGAGGGTGAGCCTCCCGTTATCCTTGGCCGTGTTGTCACCCAGGAGGTGCGCGGCTAGGGCGTGCGAGAACTCGTGGATGGTTATGGAGAATAGCAAAGGCGGCACTAGGAGAAGTAGTTCGCTTATGTTTCTGTTAAAGAGCATGTTGGTTCTTTTTACTCTAGCAATGGTGCTTTTGGAGCCTTATGAGGGCGAGGCTCGCGCCCTTCCTTGGGGGAAAGCTAAGTAGTTGATAGCCTAGAAGGCTATGATTCAGGATAGCCGTTAGCTCAGAGAGCCTTTTCCTAGGGAGCGTTAGGTCCAGGAGCCCTCCATCTTTTAAAAGTTTAGAGGAGGCCTTAATCAGGGACCTTAAATCCCCATGGGCCTCTGTCCTAGCGGAACTGATCTTGCCGTCCCCGGACATCCTCCCCCGGCCCTTTGGGGTGTAAGGGGGATTGCAGCATATATAGTCAAGGGGCCCTTCAAAATCAAGCGTAGTAAGCTCCCTCCAGTCACGGAACATGGCCCGCAGGGCCATGTTACTAGATAATTCCCTCTTGGCCCTTTCCAGGTTAGCCGTGAGAAAGGGCCTGAAGTAGTCCTTTAGCTCTGCGAAATAAAAATCAGTGATACCCCTAAGGCGCCCCTTCACCAGGGCCTCCAAGCCCACCACCCCGCAGCCGCAGCCCAGATCCAGGGCCCGGCCCTCCATGGAAACAGGCGCGAACTCCGCAAGAAGTACAGAGTCCTCCGAGAACCTATAGCCATCCGGGGGCTGATCCCAGTCAAGGCCTTGGTATTTTTGTGGAGTTTCCTTACTTATAGGTTCCTCGCTTTTATGTATTTTAATGGTAGCAAGGCCCTCAAATAGAGGGCCTAAAATCAAATAGCCAATGGACTTTATATCACGCTGTAGGGACTTTTGAAAGGTGAAAAGTTCTGAGGAACTTACTTGGAATACAGTTCCGAAGTGGAAGGCTATGCCTCATGGCTCTCCCTCTGGCTAAGCTCAGCGCTCAATATCCCCGCTATAATAAAAAAACCTCCCAATACAGTCTTGATGTTGAGACCTTCCCCCAGGATCAGAAAGGCCGCCATGGTGGCCACCACCGGCTCCACCTGGTAGCAGAGCACGGCCTCCACCTTGCTGGT
>JAITJT010000248.1 GCA_031278795.1 Deltaproteobacteria bacterium
ACGAGGCAGGCGGCGGAGATTGAGGAGAACTTCCAAAGGCTTAGGGAAAGAGACGAAAAAATCAAGGACTTGGAATCCCAAGGCGACACCTTGGCGCTTCTCTACTGGAGCGTGGTAAAACTCGCGCTCACGGAGATTCAGCCTGCCGCCCTTCCGGGGGGAAGCCCCCAAGGAAATTCCAGTGGTGGTGAGGGGAGTACCCCGTCCGCCAAGGGCGGAGCGGGTTCCGGGAAGCTCGCAACCGGTGAGACAGTTAAGACCGGATTTGGGCTCTCGGCTATAATCTTGCGCCAGGTGAGAAAGGCCGCGAGAAAAACCTTATTTTCCCTAATCCTTGGGGGCGGCATCATGTTATTCGCCCTTCCGGCCAGCGCCAATGCGCCGGAGGGGGGCGTTTTTTCGCCCTTTAGTAGGCAAGAGTTCAGAGGCGTTACTAAGCCCATGCTAGAGAGCCGTGAGGGCCTGGTGCGGGTGATTGAGACCAGGATGTTCTCCAAAACCTTGAGGCGCACGGTGGATTTGGGGTTTCTTTCTACAGCTGATAGGGCCCTTAAGGATAGCGATAGGGAACTGAGGTGCCGGGACAGGCTCCTTTCGCAGGCCCAGTCCCATGGACTTAGCTTGGAGGAGTGGGCGGCGCTCATTAGGGGCGGCTGGAGAGTGGAGGAGACGGTCTATCTCTCTGATTTGGAGAGCCCTAAAATCTTGGGGAGGCTCATCTCACCCAAGCTTCCGGAACTCTCCAAGGCCCTTCCGGAGGCCTTAAAACTCATTCCGGAGAAGGCCTGGACCATGGCCCTCCAAAACATAGCCGCCATGCGGCCTCCGGAGGGTTTGTTCTGGGAGAGGGTATATCTGGAGCTCTTGAAGAGCTTGGGGGACAAGTTTTTGGCCGGAGAGGGGGCACTGCTACGCTTGTCCCGGAAATCCTCCATGGCCCTGGAGCGCTTGGAGTTTGGAGGGGCCTTAACGCCCCTTAGGGACCTCGAGGAGCTAACCCCGGAGGCCGCTGTTAGTTTTCTCGCGGGTTATATAAAGAGCTGGAGATCCGGAAAGAAGTATCCCAAGGGCACGGCCCCCCAGTGGCTGGCGACGGATCTCTGGAACGCCTCCAGGGTGTTTAGGCTTCCTTTCACCTTTCTCTCGGTAATCACCCACCAGCACTATGAGTGCGAGGGTATAATCCCTAACGCCCTGGAGGTCTACGCGGGCTCCAGGGGCTTGGTGACCTTAATCAATCTGGTTAAGAGAACCTGGAACCCTCAGAGGCCTCCCATATGTGACCTAGAGGAGGCCGCCAGGCTCTTTCCCGTATCCCTACGGGAACCCAGGGTCTTTCAGAGGAAGTACCAAGATCTGATAAACAGCTTCCGCAAGGAGAACGCTAAGGGCGGGGCGCTCTTTGACCATGTCTAGTCTCTAGTTAAGGTTTTGTTTTTTTACTTCATTTATCTTTTGGAAGATGGCGGCTTTTTTGTTTTTTTTTGCCGCTAATAATAATACGGCTTTTTACGTGAGTCCCCGCGCGCACAAGGCGCGCGGGGAAGGCCTTGAGGGAGATTAACCATGCCCAAACTATCGCCATTTTCCACCTTCGCCATAGGCTCCTTTCCCTTTGACGAGCCCTCTGTAGCTTTAGACCTCATGGGGAAAAACCTGGACATTCCGGCTGCCCCCCAGATGGTGAAACTATCCCCCTGGGAGGACATGCTCCTAGGCGCCGTGGACGGCATTCCTTTTTTGGAGGCCAGTGAGGAGACTCGGGTGATAAACGCGCCCATCTCCGGAAGGGAGGAGAACCTGGCCCTCTTCTATGAGAAATACTATCAAGGTGATTACAGCTTCCTTAAAAGGGAGGCTCACGCCTCCCTTGGCTTATCAGCCTTTTTAGAGAGAGCCAAGAGGGATCCCTCTTTTGGTAAAGAGTTTTTGAAGACCCAGGTGGTGGGGCCTCTCACCTTTGGGCAGAGCGTCAAGGTGGAGGGTTCCTTTGGTCTGGTGGACGACCCGGGCCTACTTGAGGCCTCCTCTTACGCCCTAGGCGCCAAGGTAGCTTTAGAAGCCCAAATGATAAGGGATTTGGGGAGATTCCCCATAGTCTTCTTTGACGAGCCAGGCCTATCCGGTTACGGCTCGGCCTTTTCCACCTTGTCAGCTGAGATGGTATTGCAGGCCTTAGGTGAGAGCATCCAAGCCTTACGGGAAAAGGGCGAGGTGCTGGTGGGCATACACGTCTGCGGCAACACCGACTGGGGGCTCTTAACTAAGTCAGGGGTGGATATCATCAATTTCGACGCCTTTGGCTACCAGGAGTCCGTGGCCCTCTATCCCAAGGAGCTTTCGGTCTTTTTGGAGGGAGGCGGCTATCTCGCCTGGGGCATTGTGCCCACCACCTCCTATGAGCCCAGGGTCACCGCGGAGTGGCTTTTCAAGCATCTTCTGGAGGGCTTCACCAAGCTCTCCCGCCACAATATAGCCCCGGAGCTTCTGCGGGAGAGGTGCCTTATCACGAGCTCCTGCGGTCTGGGAAGCCTTGACCCAAAGATCGCCACAATCGTCTTGGAGCTCTTACCAAAGGTGAAAGAGCATCTTCTTGATGCGGCATCTTGATGCGGCTCCTTTTTGCGGCTTTTTGAGCTAAAGATTCCTAAAGCTGAGGAGTGGTTTATAATATTTGGCGTTAAGACGAAAGTCACATAAGGCAAGCTCGTGTTGCAGCGCATCTTAAAAGTTCTTGTAGGACACGGATCTTGAAAGCTTTTTATATTTAAGTGATGAAAGCCAAAGACGAAACTAAGGTAACAAGTTAAAGATGATGAAAGGCATGGAAAGAGGCACTAAGGAGTTGAAGATCCCCAAGGCCCGCCCCGCAAGGGGCGGGGCGAAGGGCGCTTCCGCCTCGGGTACCTCCGCCTCTACGGAGATGGCTAGAAAGTCCAAAGGAAGGGCCAGAGAGAAGAAGATGCGCCCGGAGGCGAAAATTAACTCAGAGAAGATTAGAGTGGAGGCGGCAGTCCCGGGGTCACTCCCCAAGGTTCCACCTGAGCTTCCGGCCTTGATTTCACTTTTTTTGGGGATATTGGTGTTTCTCTCGCTCATCTCCTATGATGCTTCCGATCTAACGCTCCCTCAAGGATCCGATCACCACAACTACGCGGGTTATCTAGGGGCGCTCATATCTGAAAGTCTCATCAAGTATTTTGGACTGGCGGCTTTCTTTTTCGTCTTTGTGTTTGTCTTGATGGCCTTCTACACCATGACGGCCTTCGGGAGGAGGATCCAGAGGTTCCAGGCGGCTTTAGGCTTGGGGCTCACGGCCTTTTCGCTTTTGTCGTTCTTATCCATCGCCTTTCCGGAGGGCATCCCTCTCCTGTGGAGGACGGGTAGCGGGGGAGGGCTTTTAGGCCGCTTCTTGGGAGAGGCCTTAGTAGGACTCACCGGAAAGGTGGGCTCCTTAATCTTACTTCCCCTTTTGGCCTTTTGCGGATTTTTACTCTTCAGCGGCTTAAGCTTCCGCGGGGTGGGGGGAAGTCTGGCCAATTTCACCCTGGACGC
>JAITJT010000253.1 GCA_031278795.1 Deltaproteobacteria bacterium
ACCTTACTAGTCTTTAGCATGGATTATTGCCTTTGCTTTGCGAAAGTATCTATGATGGTTTTTTAGTCTTGAAAGCTCCATAAGTTCTCTAGCTTATGGGACATATCATAGATAAACAGAGAGATAGGCTGTTTATCCGGCCCAATGGTTTAAGTAAGGTAGGTCAGCTTCGAAAAATTTAAAGTGATGATAAATTCAGCATAAATTTAGGGTCAGAGTGGAGGCTACTACCCACTTCTTTTAGTAACTATTTCGTCTGAACAGAAATCAATGTCGTATGAGTGGTAGATCGTTTATGTCTGACTGTGAATTGGTAGCCAATGTAGCCACTATTGCCCTCACACAATTTAATCTTCCCGTATTTTACATCCGGATTCATTGTGAAAAAGTCATCATCATCCAGGGCATCATAATCGGTGGTATATTTGCTGTGCTGGACATAATATCCTTCTTCAGCCAATTGTACTCGATGATAAGCGTCTTGAGCAAGCTCATCATAATCATCAGCTTCAAGTGCAGCTTCCTGGCTGTGTCTAGCATACTCGGGAATAGCTACTAGCGTCAAGATAGCGATGGCAATAGGGATTAACGCAAAAAGAATAATTAAAGCAATTGCCATGCTTAGGTTGTACTATTTGGCTACAAAACGTCCCTGAGAGTCTTTGTATTTTCCGAAAATCGAAATAAAAAAATCAACAATGTACCAAACACCCAATCCACCGAGAGTCAAAAGCATGAGGATTCCGGTGCCGATTTTGCCCAGATAAAAACGGTGCACCCCCAGCCAGCCGAAAAACAAGCATAAAAGTATGACAGTCATCCTTTTTTTAGGTGAAATCTCTCCGGGCTGCTGGGGATTAGTGGCGTAAGGAGGATTCGCCGGCGGAGGCCCGTAACCAGGCTGCTGAGGTGGATAACCAGGAGGAGGCATAAAGCCCGCTTGAGGGTGCGCGTATCCGGGAGGGGGCATCTGTCCCTGCTGAGGGTGGCCAGAAGGCTGGGTCGGCTGAGCATAGGGAGGCTGCTGGGCCTGAGGTTGCTGGGCCTGAGGTTGCTGGGCCTGAGGTTGCTGAGCTTGGGAAAGCTGAGATGCGGCTCCCCCTGAACCAGGCGCTGAGGCCTGAATATTTGCTCCGCATGCTGGGCAGACAGCGCTATTGTCTGGAATAGATTGGTGACAGTTGGGGCAGGTTATCATAAATTATTTTCCTTTTTGATAATATATCCTTAATACGTAAGGGTTATAAGTGTAAATTGGAGTTATAAATTATCATTCACAAGTGTAGTATGGTTCATTAAAAATTGCACGATGAGAAAAGGCCTTAAGTGCGGACAGGTAACATCAGGCGCGCCGGGTTACCTTTGTGGTAACTATGTATGGTGGAAAATTTTCCTGAAATTGTCTGGCTAAAATATGGTGGTATTTTACAAGAACTTTGTGTAAAAAAGTTGCTTGTTTGCACCAAGTATGAGCAATGCTACTCCATAGACAGCAATTTTGAAGATTGCCTATATATGGTGTTCATTTCGTTTCTTGAAGTGTGGCTGGGACTTTTTTTGCAAGAATCCCTACCATAATACCATAAAATTATTTTGTTGCAAGATGTATTTCACGCTTTGAAGTTGATTCAGGTTCTATGGGACTGATCATGGCAATTTAAGCGTATAAACGAACATCATCTTGACAAAATGCATGCAATGCATATTGTTAATGAAGCATTGGAATTATGGAATTTTGGAAGTTTTGTTGGGTTCTCCCTCACACCCACCTTTTTCGGTTGAAAAAGACCCAGAGGAACACCCCGGAGAGCGAGCAGAGGATGACTATTATCCAGAAGGCGTAGGGGTGCCTCTCAAAGGGTAGGGACACGTTCATGCCGTAGAGGCCGGCTATGAGGGTGGGAAGCATGAGGACTATGGTTATGCCCGTTAAGAATTTCACGACTTTGTTGAGGTTATTGGAGATTACGGTGCCAAAGGCGTCGCTCATGCTGCCTAGTATCTGGCCAAAGATATCCGCCGTGAATATGGCCTGCTGGTTTTCCGTGAGGGCCCTCTCCAGAAGGTCTAACTCGTCCGGCCTCAGGTGGATGAGGGTGTTGTCCATGAGCTTTTCCATAATCCCCCGGTTGGACTTGAGGGCCACCGTGAAGTTGATTAAGGCCTTATCAATAGTGAGGAGCATCATTATCTCCTCGTTCTGCTGGGCCTTGGAGAGAGTGGACTCGGCCATGTCCGTGAGCTCCTCCAGGCGCTCCAGGTGGTGGATGAAGTCGGTGGAGCTCTCGATTAAGAGCTTGAAGGCCACCGAGTAGCGGCAGTTGGGTTTGGGTTTGCGGGCGAACCTCTTGAGGTGCACCAGCACCAGCTCCACGTCCCGGCAGACGGTTATGAGCTTGGTCTTGGTGATGATTATGCCCAAGGGGACCGTGGTGAGGTTGTGGGGCTCCTGGGCCAGGGGTAGCCTGGGCACCCGAATGATTATGAGGGTGACCGGAGGCTCCTGCTCCACCCGGGGCCGCTCCCTGGGATCCATGGGGTCGGTGAGGAAGGTCTGGGGTATCTCGCACTCCTCTTGGATAGCCTCGATTTCCAGCTGGGTGGGGTCTTCCAGATTAATGAACTCGGCCTCATTGGGGCCGCATTCCTCCATGGTCGTGTCTGTGAATCTATAGTAGGTGATCATTTGTCAACTCATTTTGGCTCTGGTTTAGGGGAGTGGAGGGTGAGCAGGGTGATTTCCGAGGGATTGAATATCCTGGCGGGTACCCCGCTCCAGAGAGCGGTTCCCGGGTGCACGTAGAGCTTCAGGCCGTTAACCTCGTACCAGCCTCTGAGATAGCCCCGATTGGCCCTCTTTGTCAAGGTGGCGAGGATAGGGAAGAGCCCTCCGTGGGTGTGGCCGGAGAGCTGGAGGCTCACCCTACCGTCCTTGGCGTTTTCCAAGGCGTTATGGGGGCGGTGGTCCAGGAGGATGAGGGGGTGCCCGCTAGCGGGCACCCCCTTGAGGGCTTCTTTAAGATCCGGGCCAGGCAGATCGTAGCCGTAGGCAGCCGGGTCGGTTACACCCGCAAGATATAGAGTCGTGCCCCTCAGGTTCACGGGCACGCTCAGGTTGTAGAGGTTCTGGAGTCCCAGGCCCTGGAAGGCCGGAATCCAGCTGGGAAGCTGGGAGTAGTACTCGTGGTTGCCTACGCTGAAGAACTTGCCGTAGCGGCTCTTGAGCCTGGCCAGGGGCTCCACGTCCTCGGCGCGCAGTTTAACCTCCCCGTCCACCAGATCGCCCGGGATGAGGATGAGATCCGGATCTAGCTCATTGGTTCTCCTAACCACCTCCTCCACCCAGGGTCTGTCGAAGAAGCGGCAGATATGCAGATCGGCTAGTATGGCTATCTTCAGGCCGTCCAAGGCTGGAGGGAGCCTGTCCAGGGTCACCTCGGTTCTTTTGACTGTGGGGACCTTGGCCGCCTCATAGAGGGCCCAGAGGGAGACGAGGCCAGCTAGCGAGACTAAAGCTATGGTGAAACCTATGCCCTTAAGGGCCTTACGGAAGAGGATGCCTCCCTCGCTAAGGCCTGGTAAAAAATAACTTGGAAGGCTCAGGATGCAGATAATATCCCTAAGAACGGCTATGAGAAAGAGGAAGATGAAGAGATCTTGGAGGAAGCTAGTGAAGTAAAGTAGGTACTTGTTGGTCTCAATCCCTCCCAGGCCCCCGAAAATAGAGCGCAATATGGCGTATCTCCCCACGCAGATGAAGATTAGGAGCACGAAGGCGGTCTTCCAGGGCCAGCCCACGGGAAGCGGGTAAACCACACTTAGGGAGAGATATACCGTGATGATGAGCGCGAATGTTATGAAAAACATGAAGGGGCTTAAAAGACCTCTAATTAATGTGCGCGAAAGTGGCATTTTATTTCAAGTATTTATGAGGCTTTAGGTCAGGCATCTTTCTTGCGGCCCTTCTTTTTGGAGGGGTTCCTAAGGAGGACGTAGCTAGCCCCGGTTCCGCCGTCACAGGGCCTAGCCGAGCAGAAGGCCAGGATATACTTCTTGATATGGCTCTTCAAGAGGAGATTCTCCAGATTGCTCTTTAGGACCGGGTTCTTGTCCGGAGAGCGCAGGCCCCTCCCGTGGATTATGAGCACCGTCTTCTTCCCAAAAAAGGAGCTAACGCTTATGAACTTGGAGAGGGCCTGCCGGGCCGCCTCCAGGGAGTGGCCGTGGAGATCCAGGCGATCCTCTATGGGTAGGGCCCCCTCCTTAAGGGAGCGGGTGAGCTTGTCCGGAAGCCCCTTAACATGCCCCTCTATGAACTCGTCCGAAAAGGAGATGTCGAAGTCCAGGAATCCGGCCACCAGATCGTTTAAGTGCTGGATAACCTCCAGATCCTCGTTTACGGGCTTAGAGTTGAAGTCATTGGGATCCGGAGGGGTGGGTATGAGCCTCTTGGCCGGAGTCTTCAAGGGGGTGACCCCGTCCATGGCCATGAGAAACTCCTGGGCCTCGGTCACCTGGTTAGTGTGCTCCGGGTTCTGGGAGAGTTCAACTGTTTCCTTGACCAGCTCCTTTTTGGTCTTGTCGTTTATGGGCTTTTTTGGGAGTGAGTTTTTTATCCTTATTAGATCGGAGAAAGGATTGTCCATGGTCTTTCCTCCCCTTGTCAGTTAATTTCAGAGGCGTGTCCGGTTGACTTTGGCAAGACAATAGCGCTACTTTGGTGAAAAAGGCCTCAGCTTGGCTCCACACTAGATTTTAGCTAAATTTTATAGAAATTGCTAAAATAAGCTAAAAAAAAAGCCGGCCATGAGGAGCCGCTAGTTGTTCTATAAATATAATACAGATCTTAACAAATGTCAAGAGTTATGAGATGTTTGGGATTTGCAAATAATTGTAAAGTTTGCGAGTATTTGCGCCATTTTAGGCTTAACTGGGCGGAAAGCCCTGGATGAAAAAAACTTTTTTAAAGCTTTATCTTAGCCATAGCTTAGAGATAAGTCCCAGAGCTTGTTTCCCGGAGTTTATAGCTAAAAAAGCCCTTTTGAGGGTAGAGGAAATGATATAAGGAGAGAGGGAATTATATGGAAATGTTAGAAGGTAAGTACTAGTTTTTCATTCATTTTGGAAAACTAGGGATAAAATTTTTTTTTGAAAAAGATGCGCTCTATTTTTTTCTTTCTTTTAGAAAGGGCTTTAAACTAACTACTATATAAGCTTAAAGCCTGAAGTCTCGCCTTTTTAATAGAAATACTCAAGGGAAAAAATATATGTCTAGTGATGAGGCCTTAGTGACACCGGAACTTATCATTTGGGCGAGAGATCGCCTGAAATGGTCTAAGGGTTTTGCGGCGAACGCCTTGAATATAGCTATTGAAACATATGAATCTTGGGAAAAGGGGACAGCTAGACCCACCCTGGAGGAAGCGAGGAATTTAGCCTTCCAGCTGAATATCCCCTTTATTTGGCTCTACCTGGAGAGTCCGCCAAATGATAAAAAAATGCTAAAGTATCTTGATTTCCGGGGGCTATCAAAAACAGCGTCTAATGATTCTTCAGGGAAAATAGAGCGGTTTATAGCGGACATATCTAGGTGGAGGGATATTATTATCGAGCTTCACCATGACATGGAGATAACTCCCCCAAGATTTGAAAAATACCTTGATGCCAAAAAGGTAGATGCGCGAGATATAGCCAGCGCAATTAATAGCCTTCTTTCCAGGGACTTTAAGGAACCCCTGGCCTATGGTGATAATAGAGTGGCCTATGAGAGTTACCGTGACAAGCTCACAGCCTTAGGGATTTTGGTGTTTGAAGCGCTGGATATCTCGCAAAGTGTCATGAGAGGCATGTCTTTTTATGAGCCGCTTTTCCCGGTGATAGTTGTTAACGGGAGGGATGAGTACTGCGAGCGCATATTTACGCTTTTTCATGAACTTGCGCATATTGTTACCCGTAGTAGCGGCATTTGCGACATGGTTGGCATTTTTGTGCATAGTCCTCATAGCGTAGAAAATAAAGGCTCTTTAAACATTATGTTGAATTATAGGTAATTATAGTCATGGTGTGATTTAAGTTTTGACATCACTTCAAACTATATCTTGTGGTGCTGGGGTTATTTTATTGGGAACCCACTTTTCTTGACCTGGCGGTTAATTTGTTCTAATATAATTCTACCGACAGCGCGGAGTTAGGCTCTGGAGGAGTCCAACCTAACAAGGACCTATGTCGGTGCATTAAACGGAACAACCGTTGACGGGGCCTAGAGAAGTACTGTTCGCAGAGCTTGCTAGGCCCCGTTTTGTTGTCTATGGCATTGCAACGCATAAGATGCTGCTTTACAGTTGTTCCGGCAATGCCAGAAACCTCAGAAAACTCCCGAAGGGACGGGAACCGTCCCTTCGGTCTTGGACGATGAATCATAGAATAATGTAATGCTCTAGGCATTGCAAGCGTTTTATACTGTCCATTTAAAGTTCATGTAGGACATGAAATTTATAGAAGCTGGTTATGTCGTTGCTTTGCCTGTACCATACAGTTTGGGAATCTTTAAATCACCGCAAACTAGGTATATCATATTTTTGAAATGGTTCAGGTTAGGGAATCCCCGTGATCTTCTTTTTACTTCCTGTATTTTAGTGTTCAAGCCTTCTATGACTCCTGAAGTCAAGCCGCTTTTGAAGTACCTCAGCACTCCATCAAAATGTGTTTTGAGGGTTTTGGCAAATGCTTTTAAAGGTTCTAACCTTGATCTTTGACCCCAACCAATTAATTTTTTTATTTGTTCAATCGCCTCTTCATATGAACAATCCCTGTAGATTTCTTGTAAGGATAATTTGAATCTATAGGCCCTTGCAGTTTTAAGGTTTCTTTTAGATAGATTTATAAGAATTTCATATTGCTTTTTTGATAGATTTGTGTAATTATGCAACCATAGGAATTTTGTACCCTTTAATGCTGGTGTTACTTTGGCTTCTTCTATTCTTACCTGATTTACACAAGTATTTGCCATCTTCAGGTTGTGAAATTTGTCGTATGTTGGCTGGACATCTGGGAATGCTTCCTTGACTCCTGCTATGAAAGCTTTTGACATGTCCATAGCTATTTCTTTTATCTGATTGGGGTGCCCGCATCTTTTAATTAATTCATCAACAAATTTATGTATGACTGATTTGTCTTTTCCATCTTCAATGTATACTACTTTTCTTTTCTGTAAGTCAACAAATGTTGTTATATAATTATGTCCCTTTGATTTTGATGTCTCATCAATCCCTAGAATTTCTAGATCTTTAAAACTTATGTCTTTACGTGCTTCTTCTACAGCGTTATGAACATGGTTTGCTATCACAATATCGGATTCGCCAATAAACTTTGATGCTGATGAAATGGGCATTCTTTCTGCAAATGCAATTGTCCTTTGCTCGAATTCATGTGTGAATCTGCAGCTTTTTCTGGCCCATGGTATGTCAATGACTTTTGTCGAATTGCATTTGGGACATCTGACAACAGGAATGTCCATGTGTATAAATGTCTTGTAGTTGTAAGAGTCAAGATGACGCCATATACGAGGATGTACTTTGTGTATCTTGCAATTCTCTTCGCCACAACAAGATGAAGTGAATGTTGTAGACTTGTGGTACTTTATATATATATGTTGTTCATAATTATTTGAATCTAATTTTATATCATTGATGTAATAAGGACACTCAATTTTCAACATTTCTTCTTGTTGTGAGTATTTATCTGATCTATCAGTTATAAGTACTTTTAATATTGTATTATTATCATTATCTGTAGCTACCACAATATATGCTCCTTTAGGCAGGAAGGTTCCTAATATATAATTATACAACTTTCACTATTTTATTTATATAGCCAAGAATATCTATTGACAAAGTAGCAATTATAATATAAACATAACCCTTACTATACTTGGTATAGACATAATAAAAGTATATAATTGAGCTAAATCATGAAATATCCAAAGATCAAAGTT
>JAITJT010000271.1 GCA_031278795.1 Deltaproteobacteria bacterium
CTCTACCTGAGGCGAAAGGGGCGAGTCCTATGTCATATGCTTCCCCCTAGAAAAAAGTCTGAAAAAAGAGTGCTAGCCTAATTAGCGTCATAGGGCTTGATGACGTTTTGCGGCTTACCATCCAGGAAGGTCTTCACATTTTCCGCGTCGATGTCCATGAGACGCATCCTGGCCTCCATGTGCGAGAAAGCCAGGTGCGGGGTGATGACGCAGTTCTTGGCGCTTAAGAGCGGATTGTCGGGTTTGGGGGGCTCGTCAATCAAAACATCCAGACCCGCGGCCCACACCTTTCCGGAGTTCAAGGCGTCCGCCAAATCCTGCTCCACGATGAGAGCGCCCCTGGCCGTATTGATGATTATGACCTTGTCCCTCATGCGGGCTATCAGATCCTTGTTGATGTAGCCTTCCGTCTCTGAGGTAAGGGGGACGTGGAGGGATATGACATGGGCCGTGGTGATGAGATCCTCAAAGGAGACTATGTCCTGGATGTCTTCCGGGTGGTAGGGCGGGAAATCGCTGTTGAAGGCCTTAACTTTCATGCCAAAGGCCTTGGCGATGAGCCCGGTGGTGTGCCCAATGGCCCCGTATCCAATTATCCCCATAATCTTGCCGTCGAGCTCAATTAGGGGGAAGTCCCAGTGTGTCCAGTCCGGATTCTTCCTCCATTTCTCGGTTCTCACCACATCGTCGTGGTGACCCACGTGGCTACATACCTCCAAGAGAAGCGCCATGGCGTACTGGGCCACCGCGTCCCTACTATACTCGGGGATGTTGGTGACCACTATGCCTTTGGTCTCGGCGTAATCCACGTCCACCACGTCATATCCCGTGGTGAGTATCCCTATGTAGCGCAACTTTGGCAGTGAATCGATTATGCTCTTGGTGATCTCCGTGTGCTTCACCATTATCAGCTCGGCATCTTTCGCCCGTTCAACAATCAAATTCTCGGGCGTGCGGTCATAGATTGTCGTATTGTCCACAGTGCTCTTGATTCTGTCCCAGGAGAGATCTCCGGGATTTACGGTTGTGCTGTCAAGTATAACCAGATTCGTCATAAGTCGCACCTCTTCTTTTTAAAAGTTTCGTGATTTTGGGTTTGAGGGAAAAAAAATATATGACTCTTTGATGGATTAACCGCTATGAATTTTGGCGGAGTGAAAATACTTCCTCCAAAAAATATTAACTCGCTAAAGAAGAATATAAATCAGCTTAAATGAAGAGTCAAGACAATGATTTGTCAAAAAATAAATAGTCTTTTTTAATTTTTTTTCTGCGTAAATTATACTTGTTAAGAGACCCTTAAATATACCTCGGAGCTCTCGGTAAAGGCCTTTAAGATGCACTAATATTAAAGTCGGAAAAGGCCTTCCCAGCCTTCCACATAACATTATACAGTTATTTCAAATATTTTTATGAAAATGATGGTAAATTTTTTTAATTTTATTTTTGACGCTCAAATTATTGGCATTTATTTCCACTCTCTCTAAAACTTTTATGTTTCCAAAAAACCCATGGCATTACTCATTGGGCGTCTTTACACTTCATATTGTAAGAAGAGATAATTTTACCCACAAGTCGCAAATGAAATCCTAAACATATATCGAATTCTTTGGCACAAAGATTTGCAAAACTTTTCCTCTCTTAAACCACAATTACAAAATCCAAAAACAAATACCCTCACCCTTAAATGCGGAGGCCCTGGACGGCAAGGTCTTAAAAAATCCTCTAAAAGTTCAAAAAATTTCCCCTGTTATCAGCGTTTTCCATGTTTTTATGGCATGTTTTTGGGCCTTTTCCCCACCCTCCCCCAAATAATTGTAAATATCCTTCCGCGATAAAAAATTTCCGGAAAAATCATAACAATCCCCAAAATCTTTTTCCAAAAATCCCTTGAAAAAGAGGCGAAATAATTTGAACTTATCATGAGACGAAACATAAAAAAAATTTAGATAAAAGCATCGGAAAATCATCAATAGTAAATATTTTAATCAAAAAAACGAAGCTCTTTTTATATTTTAAATTTTAGTAAATTCCTTATATCATAAAGTAATACGCGCCATAAAGTAACACATACCTTAAGATAATTCATGGAAAAAAATAATGTTTGCCTTGTTTTATTTAGCTCATTTAACGAGCCTCTAAGATTTTAATATTTTCACTTTCTTTTCATCAAATCATATAAATTAATAAAAAATAAAGCCCTGCCCTTTTCAAGCTATAATTTTTCATAAAACTCATAAATTTCCCAAAAGGGAGGCCAAATAATCAGTTTCATATTTTTCTTGACTTTCTTTCTTTTTTATGTTAAACACAGAAAACATAATGAGATTAGCGGTTATCCGCCTCTCTCACTTGTCGCTGGGGTGCCGTGATACTAATCGCGGCTGAGATTACACTCATGAACCTGATGCGGTTAATACCGCCGGAGGAAGCGTGCAAGTCAATTTTTCTGAAATCTTATTTTCAGGCTATTGCACACTTCTTTTGAATAAATCAAAAGCAGTTTTTTTATGTCTAAAGCACCCTCTTGCCAAAGAGACGATCTTCCCTGGGAGGGACGGGGCGCGAGCCTGGATATCACCGGGATACGCTTTTCCCTCTATCCCATGGACAGCTCTTTTGAAACAATCATCCTCAACTCACTATCAAGTCTCGACACCTCCAAAGTCTTTCACGAGACAGATGACCTAAGCACCGTCTACCGCGGTAGGCTCAAACATGTCTTTGACTGCATGGGGGCGCTTTTTGTTAAGGCCTGGGTTCCCGGACTGCATCTGGCCCTCGAAGGCCAGGCCTCCAGGGGCTGCCCGGGCGACGTGGACGCCGATAGCTATCTTGCCCTCGATGACATCCCCCTTAACCGCCCTAAGCTCAAAAACCATGACATCACTCTCAGCTCTAAACTAGCCCTCTATCCCCTGGGTACTCCAGATTACATAGACCTCATAGCCGAGGTGGTGAGGATGGCGCAAAGGGCCAATCTGTCCCCAAGAACCATCCACTACGCTACCAGGATCGAGGGTAAGGCGCTTCAAGTTCTGGACTTTCTGGAAGATGTCGCCCGCTACGCCCAGGACAAATCCAGCCACTATGTCCTCCACTTCACGCTCTCAACCGGATCTCCAAGCCAAAAGACCTAAAAAAGTGGCTCAATTAACGCTTGCCCCTCTTTTTTAAAAGTCTTTTTACTTAGGAGCTCTTCTATGTCTAATAATCTGGAGTGGAAACTCAAGGACGTCATTGTCATGGCCATAGTCTCGATGGTCTTTGCGGTGGTCTATCTTCTGGCTGTCTATCTTGGGGTATTTTTTAGCACCCTTTTGAGCCCCTTGGGCCTCGCTCCCCTGGCCAATGAGCCGATTTATGGAATATGGTTCATGGCATCCACCTTCATAGCCTATGTCCTTAGGAAGCCTGGGGCGGCCTTTATTAGCGAGGTCTTGGCGGCCTTAATGGAGGTGCTCCTGGGTAATATGTACGGACCACTAGTTCTTATTTCTGGCGCCATCCAGGGCCTTGGCGCCGAGCTGGTCTTTCTCATTACCCGCTATAAAAATTTCAGCCTGAGCGTAATGTGCCTGGCTGGTGTTTCCGCGGGCGTTTTCAGTTTCGTCTGGGGTTATTTTCGCGGCGGATTTACGCTCATAGCTACCTGGCTACTAGCCACCATGCTCCTAGTGAGGCTAGTTAGCTCGGCCTTCTTCGCGGGCTATCTATCTAGGCGCCTGGCCCTTAGCTTTGTCAAAAGCGGTCTCCTCAAATCCTTTGGAACACGAAAGCTTAGCCTAAAAAAAAGTGATCAAGATGTCTGAAACATCCAGCTGGAAACTAAAAGACACCATTCTAATCGGCATGGTGGACATAGCCTTCGCCGTGGTCTACCTGGGGGCCGTTTATCTGGGAATCTTCCTAAGCGCCTTACTTACGCCCCTGGGCCTCGCACCCCTGGCTAATGAGCCCATCTGCGGCATCTGGTTTATGGCAGCCACCTTCATAGCCTTCATCCTAAGGAAGCCCGGGGTGGCTTTAGTTACCGAGATGCTGGCCGCCTTGGTGGAGGTTCTCCTGGGAAGCTTCTACGGACCCTTGGTCTTCGTGGACGGGTTCATCCAGGGCCTGGGCGCTGAAGCTGTCTTCGCGGCCAAAAGGTACAAAAACTACAGCCTCAGAGTCATGTGCCTGGCCGGCCTGGCTTCAGCTATCCTAAGCTTCATCTGGGAGCTCTACCGGAGCGGCATCTTGAAGCTGGATCTTAAGTTTATCTTGGTCATGTTTCCCATAAGGGCAATCTCCGGAGTGTTCTTTGCGGGTTTTATCTGCTACAAGCTAGCTTTAATGCTTAAGAACGCCGGAGTGTTCAAGGCCTTTGAGGGAAATTCTGGAAATAGCGGCCTCATAAAACAATGATACACCAAGTTAATAGCCCCAAGAGACTGGCGAGATGGACCCAAGCTCAATCTTAGAAGCTAAGGACATAAGTTTCCGCTTTGAAGAAGATGGACCCAAGATCCTTGACTCCGTGAGCCTAACGCTTAGAAAAGGAGAGGCCACCATGCTCATGGGCCCCTCCGGATCCGGAAAAAGCACCCTGGCCTACGTGCTAGCTGGTCTCTACCCCGAGTACGCCGGAATTCTAAAAGGAGAGGTGATTTGCCCTCTGGGAAAGCTCTCCAAGCTTCCTCCCGAGAGGCGGGCCCGGGCCGTCTCCCTGGTCTTTCAGAACCCGGACGACCAGTTCGCCATGGACACGGCTGGGAATGAGATCCTCTTCGCCCTGGAAAACATAAACTTTCAAGGAGACATGGCGCAAAGGGCCACTGAACTCCTTACTAAGTGCGGCTTAAGCTCTTTTTTTAATCGCCCGGTTCATACTCTTTCAGGCGGGGAGAAACAGAAGCTCTCTTTGGCAACAGCCCTCGCCACAGATGCCGAGCTACTCATCCTGGACGAACCCTTCGCCAACGTGGACCCAGAATCAGCCTCAATGCTCTTGGATATTTTTAAAAGCCTCAAAGACCAAGGCATTAGCTTCCTCATCATAGACCACCGCATCGACTTTTGGCTTGGCATGCTGGACTCGGTCATATTCATAGACAAAAACGGAAGGCTGGAACGTGATAGAATTCCCTCTGACAAGATTAGGGAAAGCGAAGACAAGTTTAAGGAGCTGGGGCTCTTCCCACCGGGGAGCCCCCAGTGGCCAGAGAGGAAGATATCTTCCCAAAATAAAGAGATGGCCTTAGCGGCCAAGAATCTCAGCGTTTTTTTGGGAAAGATCCCCCTTTTGACAAATATCGACCTTTCGCTCCCCAAGGGGAGCTTAACCGCCATTATCGGAAGAAACGGCGTGGGGAAGACCTCTCTACTTTTGGCCCTGTGCGGCCTAATGAAAACCAAAGGCAGCCTACGGCTCATAGGGTCCTCTGGCCTGGTCTTCCAAAACCCTAGCTTCCAGTTCCTCACCCAGAGTGTCTTAGAAGAGGTGATTCTATCCCTCGCCCCGAAAACAAAACTCAAAGGAAAGTACGACCCAATCCTTAGGGAGGAGGCCGAGAGGCTTCTTTCTGAGTTTTCCCTCTCCCAGCATGAGGGAAAATCCCCCTGGCAGCTAAGCCAGGGGGAGCAGAGAAGGCTAGCTGTGCTCACTATGCTTGCCTTGGATAGGGCTCTCCTCTTTCTAGACGAGCCCACCTACGCCCAGGACGAGGAATCCACCATACAAATAATGGAATTATTATCCAGCCGTGTGGAAAGGGGCCTCACTGCCCTATTCGTAACCCACGACCTAAGCCTTGCCAAGGCCTACGCCTCACGGGTCCTTATCCTTGAAAAGGACGGACTAAAGGAACTCGAACCAGCTGAGAGGTGGGCCAGTGGATAGAATAAACCCGGGATACAAGTTCCTCACCATCCTCATAGTGGGAGCTATCCTCTCCTTCACCTTCAAAATATGGGTGAACCTGGGAGTTTTCCTTATAGCTATCCTTTTAACACTTAGCGCCCGGAACCTGGACTACAAGAAGCTCCTGGCCTTTCTCTCCTTATTCGCGCTCGCGGCCTTTGGCTTCTTCATGACCGGGCTCCTCTTCGCGGACACCTCGCAAGCAAACGACCATAGCGAGCTAAAAAACTTTGGCATAGTAACCATAAGTGTCACCTCGGTGGACACCGCCCTGAAACTCTCCAGCCGCATCCTGGCTTATGGGGCTCTGGCGGCGCTCTTCACCCTCACCACCAAGCCGGCGGAATTTTTCCACAGCCTGGGCCAGCAGTTCAAGGTTCCACCCAAGTTCACCTACGGAATACTAGCTGCCTACGGATTTTTGCCCACCATAAAAAACGAATACGAGCTAGTTAAGGCCGCCATAAGCGTGCGCGGGGTGAAGGCCGGGCCATTTTCCACTAGAAGGCTTTTTCCCATGCTGGTGAGGGCCTTCCGCCGCTCGGAGAACCTGGCCATGGGCATGGAATCCAGGGGATTCAATCCAAAGGCCAAAAGAGGACAGGCCTTCATGGTGAACGTTCG
>JAITJT010000027.1 GCA_031278795.1 Deltaproteobacteria bacterium
TGGTCATGGCCTGCCCCAAGCTAGACGACGTGGACCTACACATTGATAAACTCGCGGACATACTCATCCACAACCCGGAAATCACCACGCTCCTGGTACCCATCATGGGTGTTCCCTGCTGCCGCGGACTCATCTACGCCTGCGTTAAGGCAATCGAGCGCGCAAATAGAAATGTAACACCTAGGCTCTACATAATAGGAGATGACGGAGAGATCGAAGAAGAGCTTCCCCAGAGCGCTCAAAGCTTGTAAACAATCCTAAATGCCATAAATATTCTGCAATTGCTTTAGGTGTTTGGTAAGACTTAACAAAAATTTAGGGAGTTTTAATAATTTTCCTAATTTGCAATTTACCTAAAGCTGCTGATTTAGCTTAAAGGACACATGGACACAGGAAATTTTAAACAAGACATCCCCGAACGCGCTACTAAAGTTTTACTACCGCGCTATTATCTTTATATATTTAGCTTTTTTTTGTTTTCGCTTTATAAGGCTTTAAGTTTCAGGCGTTTTTAGCGCGCGTTCTTTTCGCGCGATTATTACGCGGGTTTTTTTAAAATAAGTCTTCCGCTTATCTAAAGTAGTTCTCTAAAACTCCACCTCGCCGGTCGCCTCGTAGAGGACGCTAAAGAGCTCATCCTTTTTCTCCCAGAGGTAGTCGAATTTGGCCTCCAGAGCATCCACCAGCTTGAACATAGCCTTGGCCTCGTCTATGTCCCCGCACTTTACGGCGATCCTCGCCATGACCACAGCGCCTCCGGCGGTCGCCACCGATACGTCCTCGGAGTCACCAGCTCCTAAGGTCTTGAAGCTTAGGAAGATCGCCTTGGCATCCTCCAAGGCTCCCTTGCGCTCGCAGGCCTCGAGCAGGTAGACTGCCGCGGCCGCCCGCATGGTGCGGAGCTCCTCGGAATCACCAATCTCAGCCATCTCCTCATAGACCTGGCGCGCCTTCTGGTCGTCACCGGAAAGCGAAAGTGAAAGAACCAGATTAACCGCGGCCGAGGCGCGCAGGAGCTTAATCTCGTCCGACTGCGGAAGGGTTCCCATGGAGTTGTAGATGGCGGTGGCCTCGCTTAGCATGTCCGCCTTGCGGTAGCTCTCGAAGAGATTGAAGGCCGTGCGGGCCCGGGTGAGGGCCACCTCCTCCGAGTTACCCAGGGTTTCCATGAAGCGGTACATGCCGCTGGCCGACTGGAAGTCGCCTTTGTTGCGGAAGGCAACCGAGAGCCTAAAGGCCGAGCGCGCCCTAGCCTCCTCCGGAATGGTTATGTCGTTGGAGATGGGCTCGAAGATTTCCATGGCGCTCTTAAGATCGCCGCTTTCCAAGGCTCTGTTGAGATCTGTTATTGACATCTGTTTTTTATCCCCCACTTTAAAGTGTCCGCTTAGCCTTTTGCCTCGAAATTACCAAAAAACGTGATGCCCTGGCTTATGGCGGACTTTTCCTGAAGGCCCAAGTCCTTTTTGAGGCTAAAATATCGAAGGTGAGGTAAGCTAACAATCTAACGGTAAAAATGGAATTTTGATTTTTTGCTTATGGAGTGAATTTTTTTGTTATATTTTGGAGTGAAATTTTTATTAAAAATTATAGAATCTTTTTTCTAGCAAAGGCCAAAGAGCTTTAAAAAAACTAACCATCCGGTCTCTTCTTGGGGCTGTTTACCCTATCCACCAGCCTGGGGCTGGGATGGAAGAGTAGTCCCAGCTTTTTACTGGGAGTGCTTTTATAGAAACGCGGGATGAACCTCCCAAAACCCCTAAGAGACACCGCGCGTCCGTGGCAGAGGGACTCGGTTATCTTATCTAGAAGCAGTTCCCCGGCCAGGCGGCTCACCTGTTGCGGGAGCTTGTCGTTCCTGGCCACCAGAAGATTCAAGAGAGCTGATTTGGAGAGGGGCTCATCCGCCATGGTGAACCTCACAGGCCTGGATGGTAGATGAATTTAAGGGTGAGCCCGGGGGTCACCGCCCTTTCCACCGGCTTGAGGAACCATAGGGAGCTGGAAAACATCTGGGAGAGGAGTCCTGTCTCGCCGTCCTCGTATATCATGGGAGGCTCCTCCCCCTTGGGGAGTCCGGCCATGTTGACGGCCTGGGTCACGGCCTCGTTGAAGCCGCCTATTTGGTCCACCAGGCCCAAGGCCTGGGCCTCCTCACCGCTAAATATCCTTCCGTCGGCAAGGGCCCTCACGGCCTCCTCGGTCATCTTGCCTCTTCCGGCAAGCACATCGCGGACGAACTGCTCATAGATGTTCATGACCATGGCCTGGAGAGAGTCCCTCTCGTCCTGGCGCATGACCCTAAAAGGTGATCCCGTGTCCTTGAAGCTTCCGGACTTAATCACCTCGCTTTTAACACCCAGCTTCTCCATGGCTGATGAGAACTCAATGGCCTCCATTATGACGCCAATGGAGCCGGTTAAGGTTCCGGGGTTAGCGAATATCACGTCAGCGGTGACAGCTATGTAGTAGCCGCCGGAGGCGGCTAGGGAACCCATGCTCACCACTTTGGGTTTACTAAACTTCTTGAGGACCGCGTAGAGCTCCTGACAGGGGGCGACCACGCCCCCGGGGGAGTCTATGCGGATGACTAAGCCCTTCACCAAATCATCTTCCTGGAAGCGCTTGACCGCGTCTATGGCCCACTGGGTATCAAATATCTCACCCCTTATGGTGAGAACGGCCAGACCCGGACCAGACAAGGTCTCCTTATGCGAGATGCTTCCCAGGCGGTTAAAGATGCCGGTCACGGTGTAATGGCAGGAGGCGATGGTGATTATGCCTAGGATTAAGACAACCATGGGCCAGCCGCCCAGAAAGCTAGATCTCTTCTTAGGCTGGGTGGAGCTTGGCTCCACCGTGCGGCGCACGGGTTCCCTAGGCGCGCGGGAGAAAAAGGATGATTTTTTAGGGCTTTCCGGAGGTGGGCTTTCCTTTGGGGGAGGTGGAGTCTCTGTCTGGATGGAGCTATCCACAGGAGTGCTTTCTATTGGGGTGCTCTCTTGGGATTTAGGAGAAGACTCTGGCGACTCCCTGTCCTTTACGAGCTCGGGAGGCTTTCCTTCACCCATACTTCCAAGGTGGGTGTCATCCTCCACCGGGGAGGTTCCCCCTGGTGGAGTTTCAGGAGGCTTGGTTGGATCGCCGGAGTCAGGGCCCATGAAGCTACCTCAATACCTCAAAATGAAAGAATACCTCCCCACAGCCACTGCTGCGGGGGTTTAGAGCCCTCTGGAATCAAGTATTAGCTAAGGTATTAGCTAAAGTGTTAGCTAACTTGTTAGCTAAAGAGAGTGTCTTTAGGAGGACTCGCCCTCTCCCTCGTCGCTCTGGGGTTTCTTCTCGCCGATTAAGGCGCCCAGCTTCTCGAAGGCGTCGGTGCGGAAGGTGGAGCTCGTGTCCTTGGTGGCAGTTATGGTCTCGGAGAAGCTTCCGGGCTCTCCGTCGTCGTCCTTCCCGGGGGTCTTCAAGGTGAGTCCTATCTTGTGGTCAGCCGCTGAGATGGAGATGACCTTGGCGGTGACCTCGTCACCCACCTTGTAGGTCTCGGTGAGGGCCTTCCCCTTGGGGGTGGTGGCCTGGGAGTAGTGGACCAGGCCGTCGAGTCCGTCCGGAAGCGTGAGGAAGATCCCGAACTCGGTTATGCTGTTGATCTTTCCGGTGACGGTCTTACCCACGGGATAGTTGGTGAGGGCTGTTATCCAGGGGTCGTCGTCCAGTTGCTTGATTCCTAGGGAGAAGCGCTCGTGCTCCACGTCTATGGCCAGTATCACGGCCCTTACCGAGTCGCCCTTCTTGTAGAGCTCAGCCGGGTGGCGCATGCGGCGGTTCCAGCTGATGTCGGACACGTGGACCAGGCCGTCTATACCCTCGTCAATCCCTATGAAGATGCCGAAATCCGTTATGCTCTTTATCTTGCCCTCGATTATGGTGTCAATGGGATAGCGCTCGGCCACCGTTGACCAGGGGTTGGGCTCCATCTGCTTCATGCTAAGTGATATGCGCTTGGAGTCGTAATCTATGTTGTTGATGACGCACTCCACGATGTCATCCACCTTGAGGACCGCGGAGGGGTTTCTCACCTTGCGGGTCCAGCTCATTTCGGAGACGTGGATGAGCCCTTCCATGCCGGGGGAGAGCTCCACGAAAGCCCCGTACTCGGTTAGGGAGACCACCCTTCCCTGGATGCGGTCACCCACGTGGAACTTCTTGATGGCCGATATCCACGGATCCTCCTGGAGCTGCTTTAGGCCCAAGGACACCTTGGCGCGATCCCTATCAAAGGAGAGCACCTTGGTCTTAATCTTCATGCCGGGTTTTACGTGATCCTCCAGCCTTCCGGTGCGGCCCCAGGTGACGTCCGTTATGTGGAGGAGGCCGTCTAAGCCCCCTAGGTCCACAAAGGCCCCGTAGGCCGTGAGGTTTTTCACCACCCCATCCACCACGGCACCCTCCTGGAGGGTGGCCAGGACGTGGGCCCGCTTGGACTCTGACTCTTTCACCAGATAGGCCCTACGGCT
>JAITJT010000035.1 GCA_031278795.1 Deltaproteobacteria bacterium
CAGAGAGGGCGCTTCTAAAAGGTGTCAAGCGCCAGAGCTTATTGGATAAGGGCATCATTTCCAAAAGGCGGATAACACCCGATAATCTTGGGGATTTTCAGAAGGTGTTCTTCATAAACGCCATGATAGACCTAGAAGATGATATCTCTGTTACGATTCCAGAGGGCATAATAAGCTCATAAAATAGGGGAACTGAAAGCTTGATATTAAATCGTAGTAACTATTGAACAAATCTCACAATAGGCGATTTATAATAAGTGATTCTTGGCTAAGGTTTTTGCATTAGTGATTCTTGGCTAAGGTATTTGCATTAAGTGATTCTTGGCTAAGGTCTTTGTATCAAGTAGCTCTTGGCTCTAGAAGGGAAAAAGAAAAAACGTCCATACAGCAAGCGGCCCTTAAGGGCCGCTTGCTGTTTGGGTAAAGTATATAAAGGGACAAAGAGAGAAAGCTTAGGGATGCCTATTCTTATAAGCTTAGATGGACGCCAGAGTGTTCTGGACCAGGGGTTTGGCCTTGAGGTTGCGCTCGCTAGGTGGGGCCTCGTATGAGCCTAGGACGTGGCACTGCTCGGTGTGCTCGCTTAGGGCTTCTAGGGCCTTGGTGACGGCCTCGTCCTCGAAGTGGCCTTCCAGCTCCAAAAAGAAGAGGTACTGCCAGGGGGCTTCCAGGTTGGGCCTTGAGTGGAGGCGGGTGAGGTTGACCCCGGAGTCGGCTAGGGGCTGAAGGCACTTGTAGAGGCTTCCACTGTTGTGGGTGGCCGCGAACCAGGCCAGGGTGCGGTCGTTTCCGGTGGGCTGGCTGTCGTCGTGGCTCATGATGAGGAAGCAGGTCTGGTTGTGCTGGAGGTCCTGGATGTCACCGGACATGACGGTTAGGTTGTAGAAGGTGGCCAGGGTGGGGTGCCCGATCACCGCGCAGTTGTCGTCGTTTTGGGCCATGGCCACACCCGCGGCCGTGGAGACCGTGGGCCGGAGTTCCACCCCGGGGAGGTTTAAGGCCAGCCAGTTGCGGCACTGGGCCAGGGCCTGGGGATGCGAGCTGATGGCCTTTATTTGGGAGAGGTCCCCGTGGGTGCTCATGAGCGAGAGGTTGACCTTGAGGTTGAGCATGGCCTGGGCCCTTAGGGTGGTGTTGGTCATGAGATCCAGGGTCTGGCCCACAATGCCCTCTGTGGTGTTCTCAAAGGGAACCAGGGCGAAGTCCGCCTCACCGTTACCAGCTAGCTCAAAGACCTGGGGAAGGTCGTCAGCTGGCATGAAGAAGGCCAGTTTCCCGAACTGCTGCAGGGCCGCGGCGTGGCTGAATGTCCCAGCTGGCCCCAGGAAGGTGACCTTGGTGGGGGCCTGGGCGGCTCTACAGGCCTTGATAATCTCATTAAATACAGACGATGCCGCCTCAATGCTCAGACCGTCTCCAGGCTTAATGGCGGTGGCCAGATGGGTCATAATCTGCTTTTCGCGGATTAGGTCCATGATGGGAAGCTGGTTCTGCTTCTTTAGCTTTCCCAGCTCAATTGCCGCCCTGGCCCGTTTCTGGAGAAGCTCCAGGATATTTATGTCCAACTCGTCGATTTCCTTCCTCAAGGGGGCCAGGACCTCTTGGGATTCCTTACTTATCTTAATCATGATTTCACCTCGCCTCCTTTTTCTCACCCGGCTCTATGGTGGAAATCTTCCTCCCAAAGTAGGGGGCAATCTCCGAGAGGCTTAGCATTAGCTCCCTGAAGGTCTCGGGCCTCAAGGACTCCTCTCCGTCGCAAAGGGCCAGCTCCGGCGCGCAGTGCACCTCTATCATGAGCCCATCCGCGCCCACCGCCAGGGCGGCCTTGGCCAAGGGGCCCACGTAGTGGGCCTTGCCGCTGGCGTGGCTGGGATCCACTATGACAGGGAGATGCGACCTCTCCTTGATGGCCAGAACCGCTGAGATATCCAAGGTATTCCTGGTGGAGGGCTCGAAGGTTCTGATGCCCCTTTCGCAGAGGATGACCTTGTCGTTGCCACCGGCTAGCAGATACTCGGCCGAGCAGAGTATCTCGTCCACGGTGTTCATGAGGCCGCGTTTCAGTAAAACCGGCTTCCTACTCTTGGAGAGGCGTTTAAGTAGGGAGAAGTTCTGGGAGTTCCTGGCCCCCACCTGGAGGATGTCCGCGTAGGACTCCACCAGGTCGATGTCCGTGGAGTCCATGACCTCGGTTACTATGGAGAGCCCGGTTAGCTCTCTGGCTTTGGAGAGCATCTTCAGGCCCTCCTCGGCTAGGCCCTGGAAGCTGTAAGGGGAGCTCCTGGGCTTGAAGGCCCCTCCCCTGAGGATGTGGGCACCGGAGAGCTTCACGTCCCAGGCGGTTCCCAGCATCTGGGGGTCGTGCTCCACCGAGCAGGGGCCGGCCATGACAATGAATTCCGGGCCTCCCACCACGAGGTTTCCCACGGGCACCAAGGTGTCCTCCGGATGCGTTATGCGGCTGGTGAGTTTGTAGGGCGGTAGTTTCTTGGGGGCCTGGGGCTCCGTCTTTGGTTGTTCTTGAGGACTGGACATAGAAAGCTCCAATTGTTTCTTTGTGAGATTTCACATTGGGATATTTACTAGCCATGAGGCTTAGATAATTTTCGAATTTGGCTTATATAGCTTGGGCATTTGAGGAGAAAGGCCAATGGAAGGGCATATATAAAGGGCCTAAAAAACAAAAAGGGCCGCAGGCGGTTTCGCCTGCGGCCCTTTAGTCACGAATGCGTGCATACTAAGACGGCAATCAGGCAAAACCCTCCCCCAAGCTGTAAAAATAAAAAAACCCGCCAAAGGCAAAGCTTTGCCAGGAGGGTGATTTTAAGCTTGTGAGGAATTGCTTCCCTATGTCTGAGTTAGTGCTACGCATTATGTGTCCAGTTGTGTTCCAGATTCATGTATATCTTGGAACTATGCTAGTTGAAGCCAAGCATGTCCGGGTATGTTAACAAAGATTCAAGAGACCTGTCAATATTTTTTTTAAAAAATCCAAAAAAAAATCACTAAATTGTTGATAGTAATTATATCTCTAAGATTATTATTAATAGATTAAAGATAGTCTTTCATATATATGAAAGATATTTTAGTGTAATTTAATCTTCATTGATAGACTTGCCAAAAACCAAATCGTGCTTATTTTTATCCTTGAGAGGGGCGGATGAAATCATCCGCTTTGCCAAGGATTTGGAAACAACGGTTTCTGGATTCTTTTTCCACAGTCTCCCCCACCCTAGTTGGTGGGTCTCCCCCTCGCGGTCAGGTAGTTGGAGTCCGTGAGGTTCACCACCTCCACCCGGCGGTTACGGCCGTTTTCCGGGGAAAGGTTGGGTAGCGGCCTGGATTCCCCGAAGGCCTCCGTGGGAAGTAGCGAGGGAGAGATGTTGAAGTTGTCCATGAGGAAGGACTGGACACGGTTGGCCCTCCTTTGGGAGAGGTCGATGTTGTACTCGTAGGTACCGTAGGAGTCCGTGTGCCCCTCCAGCCTGAAGGTCTTCCCCCTTAGTGAGGGGGAGGTGAGGGCCCGTCCCAGGGTCTGACAGGTTTGGTAGGCCCTGGAGGTGAGGGTGTCCCGGTCGAAGTCGAATTGAATGTTTAGGGCTAGCCTGGGCGAGTTGTCCAGATCTGGCTCATTTAGATATTTCTCCGGCGGAGGGCTTCCGCCCCTGGCCAAGGTCAGAGCGGCCCTCTCCTCCGGGGTATAGGCCGAGCGCCTGGCGCCCGGCTGGGGCGACAGGGCTCTTATCATGTCGTCTAGGGATGGATCGTCAACACCGGTCAGATCGGTTAGGCGCCTATCGTTAATGTATTGGAAAGGATAGTGTATGAAAGTCCACTTGGGAAGCGGAAACTCGGAAAATGGCGGCTCCTTGCTCTCAAAGGCCCCTGAGCCGTCGTAGTCCACCAGCTGGTAGTCCCAGGGGTCTTCCAGGTCGTGATCGGCCACGTAACAAAAGACTCGGCCGTTGTGGCTGAGTCTTAGGGCCCTTCCCTCCTCATTGGGGAGGATGAACTCCTCCCTTCTCGTCTCCTCGCCTTCCACGGCTATGTCGAAGTCAATCATCTCATCTGAGACCCTTAAGGAGCCGTAGAGCGCCGGTGTTAGCCAACCGTAGGGGTAATACTCGTGGTGGTTGGTCATGGCCGAGAGCTCATGAACTCTAAGATAGAGCCCCAGGGCCAGGGCGAGGGTGAGGCATAAGGCTATGGCTGGGGTTCTTTTAGGCACGCTGGGCTTGTCCTTGGGCTAAGGATAGGCAAATGGTTAGGAATAGCTAATGTTTAGACATAGCTAATTATTTTTGTGGTCTTTAGGTTAATGCGCGGCCTTTTATGGGCCAGGACTTAAGACCAGATATGGGCCCCACCCAGGGCGCTTTTTGGGCGCGGTGGCTGGGCCTTACCACCTGTCTTATCGGCTTTTTGAAAAAAAATCCTAAATGTACTTGATTTTGGATTTGATTGTTTTATGATGTTTATATCAATCTTGAGACAAAAAACCCTGATTCCTTTCAGGGCGAAATATGGGGCGCACAAAACGCCCTAGCTTATATGCTTTTCCCTGTTTTAGGCTTTGAATATTAGCCTTAAGCTCTTTTATTTATAGCTTTTACAGTGCCCTTCCATAAGCGTCTTGATTAGTCTTAGATAATCACTGTTTTAGTCTTTGTAAACGGCACTATCTTTAGCCACCATCTTTAGCCTTTAGGTTTAGCCACTATGTTTAGCCTTTTTAAATTCATATGTTTTTTTGGCCTTTTTAAGGTTTTTTGGCAAGGCTTTTGCCAATACGCTCATGCCCATACGCATCTCACCATGCGTCATTAGCAATATGCCTTTGTCCAACTGTTTATGCCAAGTATGTTTTTGTTTATTAGTATCGGACTATGGGCTAGCCTCATGGGAGCTCTCTTTAACTAGAATTTAGGTGCTTTATTTGAAGTTTTCTCCAGAATTCATCCTAGAGGTGCGAGGCCGCACCGACATCCTTTCGGTGGTTAGCCAGTACGTGGATCTCAAGCGTAGCGGCCACAACAGCTACAAGGGGCTCTGCCCCTTCCACAACGAGAAGACGCCCTCCTTCCACATCAACTGCCGTGACCAGTTCTTCTACTGCTTTGGCTGCAACGAGGGAGGTGACGTCATCAGGTTCATGGAGCTCATCACGGGCATGAGCTTTCCGGAGGTGATGGAGGAGCTGGCCAAGAAGGCGGGCATGCAGCTTCCCCAGTGGCACCCGGCCCAAGCGGCCGAGTCCAAGGAGCTCCAGAGGAAGAAGGATCTCTTGCACCAGGTGATGGACAGGGCCACCGAGTATTTCGCGGATAGGCTCTGGAGCAACGAGGGAACCCACGTGAGGAACTACCTCAGGAAGCGGGGCGTGGACGACGAGGTCTCCCGGGCCTTCAACCTAGGTTACAGCCTCAACCAGTGGGACGCCCTCAAAAAAACCTTTCTCAAAGAGGGTTTTGACGAGAGGCTTTTACTGGACGCTGGGCTCATTAAAAGTAGAGAGCAGGAGCCTGGCACTTACGACGTCTTCCGGGGAAGGCTAATGGTTCCGGTCGCCGCCACCGATGGTAGAACAGTGGCTTTCGGGGGAAGGCTGGTGGACCAGGCGCCACCGGAGGTTCCCAAGTACGTGAACTCCCCCTTGACTCCCATCTATAAGAAGGGGGAACTACTCTTTGGATTGCCCCAGGCCAATCCTTATATGAAGGCCTTGGGATGCGCCTATGTGGTGGAGGGCTATTTCGACCTCATAGCGCTTTTCGCCAGAGGGCTAAAGAACGTGGTGTGCTCCATGGGTACGGCCTTCACCCAGCCCCAGGCCAATCTTCTTAGAAGCCGCGTTAAAGAGCTCTTCTTGCTCTTTGACGGCGACTCAGCCGGCCGCAAGGCCGCGAAACAAGCCCTTCCCATGCTCTTAAACGCGGAGCTGGACGGTAGGGTGGTATTACTCCCCCACGAGCACGACCCGGATAGTTTCGTGAGGGAACAGGGCTTGGATGCCCTCTTTATGCTGGTGGAAAAGTCCATGAACGTCTTTGACTACACCGTGGACTATCTGCTTTCCACCTATCCGGACACCTTGATAGGCCAGGCCCAGGCCGTGAGGGAGATAAAAGAGCTACTCTCCCAGGTGCCCGACAGTCTCAAGGGCCAGCTACTTAGGCATAAGTTCGCACAGAGGCTGGGCTTGGACGAGGGGCTCTTCCACCTGGCGCGTCCCAAGGTGGAGGCACCAGAACCCATAGCTCCCTCGCAGGATAAGGCGGAGCCGGGCCCCGGCCTAGACGACTCGGCCGCCAACCTCCTCAAGTACGCCATCATCTATCCGGAGACCCAGGGCCTACTCAAGGGC
Source organism: Deltaproteobacteria bacterium (assembly GCA_031278795.1). Next base: position 6,368 of record JAITJT010000035.1, read on the forward strand.
TTGGAGATCTACTGGCCGGAGGATCCTACACTTCCTCTCTACCAGGAGATGCTTAAGCACATCGAGGAAAACGGAGAGGTCGTCCCCTCCAGGCTCATGCCAAGAGACGCTCAACTCATGAACCTGGTCTCCCAGGCGGCCACCACGCCCAGGTGGACGGATATCCAGAACGCTCTCTTAGGCTTTCAGGAATACGTCTGGAGACTCAAGAGGAAGGGCGTGGACGCGGCCTTCTCCAGGACCATAAAGTGCATCCTGGCGGCTGAGACCCAGGGTGACGCGGGCCGCCTAGACGAGCTCAAGGCCCAGGCCAGGGCCTTAAGCGATGAGAAGAAGCTTTTGCAGTCCCAGGACGCCTTGCACCAGGGCCGCTCCGACAAAGACGGGATGGGCGCGGGCTAAAGGCGACTTTTTTAAAAAAGTCCCAATAAGCCCCAAAAAGTCCCAAAAAGGCCCCAAAAAAGTCCTAGGGACACGCAAAAAAAAAAGCTTGTTTTTCAAAACGAGCTTGTTTATAAAGAGAGCTTCATTTTTTTGGGGCTTGCTTTGGGCCCACTTTGGGCCGCTTCAGGGGGTATTTCACCCCACACATAGGCTCATGGGTTTAACCCATAGCCAATATTTCAGCGCTTATTTTAGATTATTTCAAAAAGGTCTTGTTTTTTTTAGTTTTTAATCTACTAATCACTTGCGCCTTTAGCGCATAGCACTTTTAAGACATCTTTTTTTTTAGCGCCTTTAGCGTTAAGCACTTTTAAGACATTTTTTTCTTTTGCGCCTTTAGCGCTTAGCTTTTAGAGATTTTTTTCTTTGCTAACTAGTTAATCAAATTTTAATCATACCGTTAACCATTAACTTACCTGTTTTAAAGCCTTTGGGGCTTTTGCCCCAAGGCCCATCCACACAAAGCCGCAAGGCACCCAAACCTGAATACAAGGCCGAAGTATAGCGTAATTAGGCCTAATCTATCGTTATGACCACACCGAGGGGGCATCGCGCCAGGCCTCATTTTGAGGCCGGTAAGGAAAGCCCAACCACAAAATTCTAACCAAATAATTTCTAAACGGTCATAAATCCAAGTCCTTAAGTAGCCCCGCGCGCGCAGCCTGAGGGGCCTCTTTAGGGAATTTCATGGAATCCGCAAACCAGAGGCTTAAGCCTTCCAGCGGATGCCAGGGGGATGTTTTTCCCGCCGGAGTGCGGCTTATCCCCTAGGAGGCCAGTTGTGGCCTATCTGACACGAGGCACCCAAGGGCTTTTAGCCCATGGGCTATTACACAAGTATTCAGGTGTTCGATCCAGGATATATGGATCCTTCCCAGAAAGATTTTTTTGTGGGAAGTGTTATACGCATCTTGTTCTGCCGCGGACTTTCCGCGGCCCCAAAGGGGAGGGTTAAGGTGACCAGGGAAATCTTCCGAAAAAAAGCAATCTCCCAAAAAACGCGTGACGATCAGTTCGACATTGTGGGCCTGGAGGAGAGCATTGCCACCAGTCTGGAGGAGACGGAGAAGTTCGAGGAGTTCTCGGACCGCTTCGACGAGGCTGAGTATCCGGTCATAGAGGATCGGGTGGTGAGCATTGCCGCCAAAGGGCTTCCGGGCTTCAAGGCCGAGGAGCGCGAGAGGGAGCGCAACTTCGACAGCGCCATCGGGTCCAAGGTGACCGATCCGGTGAAGATGTATCTAAAGGAGATGGGGCTCGTGAGTCTCCTCACCAAAGAAGAGGAGATAGGACTCGCCAAGACCATCGAGGCCGGTGAGAAGGAGATAGTCTCTCTCATCATGAAGACCTCAGTGGGCCTAGACGGTCTTTTGGAGCTCGCGCAGAAGCTGCGCGAGGGCGAGCTCAAGCTCAAGGATCTACTCAAGGGCGCCGAGGAGGACGAGAACGGCCCCACCGAGGAAAGCAAGAAGGCCCAGTTCCTCTCGGTGGTGGAGAAGATCCACAACCAGTTCAAGAAGCGCGACACCTACAACCGCAAGGTGGCCGAGGAACTCCTAACGGCCCCTCCGGACCGCCACAGGCGCATTCTCCAGCAGAAGCAGAAGTACCAAAGCGAGATAGAGACTCTCTTCCTCTCCTTGGGTCTCGACAAGCGCCAGTTCGACTTTTTAGCCTCCAAGCTAAAGACCTGGCAAGAGGAGTTTAGGAACAACATGGCGCTTGTGGAGAGGAACCTCTCCCTCATGAAGCTCAAGGACCTAGACGCCTTGAAGAGGCTCATCGAGGAGAACCCGGAAGTCCCCTTGAACAAGACCCAGGAGAAGAAGCTTAGGTCTTTGAGGCGCAACTTCCCGGACTTCGAGACTATGCAGCAAACCACCTTCACAGCTAGCCAGCGCGTGGAGAGCCTGCAGCTGGAGACCGGCATGAACTTCGACGACCTCACCATCATCCTAGAGGGGATAAGGCGCGCCGAGGACAACGCCACCTACGCCAAGAGCCAGCTCATCAAGGCCAACTTGAGGCTGGTGGTCTCCATCGCCAAGAAGTACACCAACCGGGGACTGCAGTTTCTGGATCTCATCCAGGAGGGTAACATTGGGCTCATGAGGGCCGTGGACAAGTTTGACCACACCCGGGGCTTCAAGTTCTCCACCTACGCCACTTGGTGGATCCGCCAGGCCATCACCAGGGCCATCGCGGACCAGGCCCGCACCATCCGCATCCCGGTCCACATGATAGAGACCATCAACAGGCTCCTAAGGGTCACCCGCACCCTGCTCCAGAACCTGGGCCGCGAGCCCACTCCGGAGGAGATAGCGGCCGCCATGGACCTCTCCGTGGACAAGGTGAGGAGGGTCCTTAAGATCGCCAAGGAGCCCATCTCCCTGGAGACCCCCATCGGGGACGACGGGGACAGCTACCTGGGCGACTTCGTGGAGGATCAGAACATAGTGAGCGCATCCGACGCGGTCATCAAGCTGAACCTCTCCGAGCAGGCCAAGAAGGTGCTCTCCACCCTCACCACCCGGGAGGCCAAGGTGCTCTGCATGCGTTTCGGAATCGGCGAGAAGACCGACCACACCTTGGAAGAGGTGGGCCAGGAGTTCAACGTGACCCGCGAGCGCATCCGCCAGATCGAGAGCAAGGCCATCCGCAAGCTCAAGCACCCCAGCCGGAGCAGGCACCTGCGCCCCTTCTACGATTGATGCCTTCAGTTCGGCCTCTGGCCACAAAAGATCTTTAAGATTTTTGTTTTTGCCTCATAGCCTTTTTGCCTTATGTTCTTCTACGTTCTGTTTTTCATTCTAATCATCTTTCTCAAAGGCGCGCCTTAGCCGCAACTGAGGCGCGCTATGAGACAGAGGCCCTGCGGGTTTTCATTTGACACGCGGAGCCTGGGATGAGGCCGACAATGCTTACGCGTTGTCATTTGCTTCTGTTTTCGGTAAAACAAAGTCATAATAAGTCCTTTTTTTCTTCCGGCGTGCCAAGGTGGGTTCTTGGCGCGCCTTGAAGAAAGGTTCCGCTGGTTTTTTAGCCCGAACCAACGGGGTCCGCCTTACGGCCTTAATAACCCAAATGCATTTCGTGTTTTATTAACTGGTCATTGTGACATTCTCAGAATGTCACGGGTAAGCTCCCTTGCGGCGCAAGCTTCGAGGGAGCTTTTTTCTCCGGAAAATCCATGGGATTT
>JAITJT010000053.1 GCA_031278795.1 Deltaproteobacteria bacterium
TATCAGGCATTTCCCCTGAGAAACAAGACAGCCTCCTCCACCAGGAACAAGGTCTCCTCTTCAAAATTATCCCTGCTGCCACTAAGATCAAGGGGCTCCACCGCTCCTTCGGACAGATAGTAGGCCTTCTCCACGGTGACACCGTTTTCCCGGGCAAAGTCCATAAAGTCATCTAAGGTAAAGAGATGGATGTTGGGTGTGTCGTACCACTGATAAGGTAGCCTGGAGGTGACGGGCATACGGCCCCTGGCCGTTAGGTCCAGCCAGACCTTCCAGTGGCCAAAGCTGGGGAAGGTTACTATGCCGTAGCTTCCCACCCTCAGGATCTGCTTAAGCGCATCCACCGGGCGCTTCATGGTCTGCAAGGTGCTCTCGAGGATCACGTAGTCAAAGCTCCCGGGGCCGTAGTCCTTGAGCACCTCGTTCATGTCGGCGTTTAAGACGGGAACGCCCTTGTCCATGGCGCTAAGGGCCGCCTCCGGGTCGATCTCCACGCCTTGGCCGGTCACGTCCTTGGACTCTATGAGCTTGGAAAGGAGCTCTCCGTTTCCGCAGCCCAGGTCCAGTACGTAGGAATTCTTGGGAATGGCGTCAAAGATTATCTGATCCTGCCAGCGCTCGCCCAGTTTCTTCTTCTTCCTATCCGGTAGCTCAAGGGAGTCCTTGAGCCCAGAGTAGAGCTCCTTGAGGCGCCTTACCTCGTCTTTCAGCTCGAAGCGTAGCCTCGCTATGTCCTTGGGTTTGAGTGTCATTTATGTGTCTTATCCAGCGTGGGCGAGAAAGCTTCCAATTAGTCTTGAGACCCTCTCGGTCTCCACCAGGAAGGCGTCGTGGCCGTAGCGGGGGGGAATGTTTACGTAGCTGACGGGTAGTCTGGCCCGACACATGGCGCTAACCATCTCGCGCACCAAATCCGGCGGAAAGAGCCAGTCCGAGGAGAAGGACACCACCAGGGTCTTGGCCCTCAGGCGCGTGAGCGCCTGGGAGAGCTGACCCTCGCCCCACTTGGCGGCCGCGTCATAGTAGTCCATGGCCCGGGTGAGGTAGAGATAAGAGTTAGGGTCGTAGCGCCTCACAAAACTCTGGGCATGGTGATTGAGATAGCTCTCCATCTCAAACTCTATGCCCGTTAGGGTGAAGTCCGGGACGTCTTTGCCTCTAAGCTTGCGGCCAAACTTGTGGCCCATGCTCTCCTCCGATAGATAGGTGATGTGGGCCAGCATCCTGGCGACCGACAGGCCGGTGAGCGGCCTGTCGCCGCCATAGTAGTCTCCATAGTTAAAGTTGGAGTCGCTGATGATGGCGTTGCGGCCCACGGCGTTAAAGGCCAGGCCCTGGGTGGTGAGCCTGTGGCCGGCGGAGAGGATGCAGAGGCTTCTAAAGCGCTCAGGGAAGGCTAGGCCCAGTTCCAGGGCTATTTGCCCACCCATGGAGCCCCCAATGGCGGATTTGACGGAATCTATGCCTAATTTATCCAAGATGGCTATCTGCAGCCTGGCCCAGTCACCCACGGTCACTATGGGAAACTTGAGGCCGTAGGGCTTTCCAGTTTCTGGATTAAGGCTACTGGGCCCGGAGGTGCCGTAGCAGCTACCCAGGACGTTTACGCAAAGAATAAAATACTTTCCCGTGTCAATGGCCTTACCTGGTCCTATGACCGAGTCCCACCAGCCGGGTTTGGACCTACGGTACTCCCTAAGCGGCCCAAAGGGCCCCTTGTCCCAGCCAGCGGCGTGGGCGTCTCCGGTTAAGGCGTGGCAGATGAGAACGACGTTGTCCTTTTGGGAGTTAAGCTCCCCGTAGCACTCGTACTCCACGTCCACCGGACCCAAGGACTCGGAGCTCTCTAAAACCAGCGGGCTCTCCTTATCCCCAAAGAGCTGCATGCTCTGGGCGGATGTCCAGCCCACGGACGTGGGGCTATCCGGCGGGTCGTGGGATTTTTTGCTGTCATCGCCGTCTACGCTCAATTTGCCTATCCCTTAAGTCTTTTGGCCCGGTGAGGGGGGTTTAGACCTGATTTTAATAAAAAAAAGAATCTAAATTTCTTTCCCGCAAGAAACACTTGCTTTTCCGGGCACTTCTTAGGCCCCTGGCGGCCAAAGGCCGCCAGGGTGATCTAGTGACCTTTTGTGGCCTTTATGGCCTTTAGCAGCTTGCAAAGGTATTTAATACCAGCCCCTCTCACCTAAAAGCCCCTGATAGCCAGGTGACCCCTTGCTGTAGCCGTCTTGCCCCAGATAGGCGTTAAGCGCCCTGATGACGTAGGTACCGTCCGGGAATATGTCCAAGACGTGGAGGGCTGCGAAATCCTGGTGGATGGCCCACATGGAGGAGGTGGTGAGCTCTAGGTACTTGGCGAGAACTGCCCGGCCCACCCCGGCGTGGGACACAAGTATGACCCGGCCCTTGGGGTGCTTCTTAACCAACTCGTCAGTCGCCTTGGAGATCCTAGCAAAGAAGTCCCTGTCGCTCTCACCTTCCGGAAACACCACCTTCCCGGTGTAGGGATGCATGATGCCGTAAGCTAGATCCGGATAGCGCTCTTCCAGCTCCGGAAACGATATGCCCTCGCAAGCCCCAAAGCTCATCTCCCTAAACTCCGGAAGCTCCACCAGGGGGAGTCCGGTTATTTCAGCGATTCTCTCGCCCCCGTAGCGGGCGCGGCTAAGGTCGCTGGAGTAGAGGGCGTCGAAGGGGATGCCGGTTAAGGTTTTGGCGGCATCTTGCAGCTGGCTCTTTCCTAGATCCGTGAGTCCCACGTCCCGGTGGCCGTTGAAGAGGTGCCTGTGCGAGTCCACGGTCTCCCCGTGGCGGAGAAGATAGAGGCGGAGGTGTTCCATCATTTTCTCAAAATTTGCTTTTGTATGTATTGGATAAGGCTTAAAGGGGCCTAGAATCCGGTGTTTGTTGTTAATAAAGGACAAATCAATTGATAAATCTTAGGTCTCAATCAAGCATGCACTTCTATATGATTTTTACAAATTAAAAATGCCTTTTGGGCTTGTCTAGAATTTTTCAAAACCAAAATATTTTTCCTCACTTATCTTAGCTCAAATAAAATGAAAAAAGAGTTGTTAGAGCGCAAAGAAATTGAAAAAAGATTTGCTAGAGCGTAAAGAAAATGAAAAAAGAGCTGTTAGAAAGAAATTGAAAAAAGACTTGTTAGAAAGAAATTGAAAAAAGACTTGAATCTTAGCTTCAAATGAAAACCCCATGCGAAATACCTGAAAGATAACAGAGACGAACATTTAAAAGTGAAAGCTAAATAGCGCCTCTTGGGGCTTAATAAAAAAGATGCGGACTCTACTTAGCTCCCTGACAAGGAACAGAACCCCCTTCAGGGGAAGCCTCTGAAGGGGGTCGGCGCTTGGAAGGGAGTTGCCGAAGGAAAGGGGGCTTAAGGCATCTTGAGGGCCTCGGCCACCTCCTTGGACTGCTCCTCCTGGCTGGAGCGCCAGATACGCATGATCTCCGGAATGTCGCTCACGAACACGTCCACCACCTCCGGGTCGAAGTGCTTGCCCCGGCCGTCGGTTATTATGCCTATGGCCTGCTCCGGGGTGAAGGCCGGTTTGTAGGGCCTCCTAGACATTAGGGCATCAAAGACGTCAGCCACGGCCACTATGCGGCCGGCTAGGGGTATCTGCTTCCCCTTGAGACCCTTGGGGTAGCCGGAGCCGTCAAACTTCTCATGATGGGTGAGGGCGATTACCTCTCCTAGGCGTAAGAAGCCAATATCAGAGTTTTCCAGGATCTTTCCCCCAAAGACCGTGTGCATGCGCATGACAGTCCACTCCTCGTCATTCAAGGGGCCGTTTTTAAGGAGGATGCGGTCAGGTATGCCAATCTTTCCTATATCGTGCATGGGGGAGGCGTAGAGGATGCTCTCCACCGTGCTGGGGGAGAGGCCGCACTGCTTGGCGATGCGCGCGGATATGCGGCTCATGCTGATGATGTGGGCTCCTGTGTCCTCGTCCTTGAACTCAGCGGCCCTGGATAGCCGGAAGATGGTCTCCAGGGATGCGCCTCTTAATTTCTCATGGGCCTTCTCCAGCTTCAGATTGGTCTCCTGGATCTCCAAGGTGCGCCTGCGCACCTCGCTTTCCAGCTCCTGGCGGTAGTTGACCATGTGGTCGTTGTAGGCCTTGACCTTGAGTAGCGAGCGCACCCTGGCCCTCAGCTCCATGCGGTCCACGGGCTTGGTGAGAAAGTCCTCGGCTCCCACTTCCAAAGCCTTCACCCGGTCGTTTACGTCCTGGAGGGCCGTTACCATGACTATGGGGATAAGGGAGTAGCGCTCCTCGGCCTTGAGCCTGGTCACCACGTCAAAGCCGTTGAGTTTGGGCATCATGATGTCTAGGAGTATGAGATCCGGCGGGTTCTCGGCCACCTTCTGCAGGCACTCCTCGCCGTCATTGGCCAATATCACCTCATAACCCTGGGGCTTCAGCATGGCGCCAATGAGCTTCAGGTTGAGGATCTCGTCATCCACCACCATTACCCTGGGTATCTTGGCACCAGATTCCTGGGTGTCGGCGATGGTGGGAGGCTTTATGTTTTCCGCCATAGTCAAAGGGAGAAACACCTGTATCCTGGGATTGTGCCGCTAAAGTCTTAAATTGGACCCGCGGCAATCAGAGGGGCCAATTAGGCCCACCGGCCCTGAAATGCAAAATTTGTACCTATTTCGCTCGTTTTTGGTTAGAGAGACTCCTCTAGAAGATAAGCTTAAGTCCGAAACTAGCGCACTGTGAGGCTTCTTCTCCGCTTAAGGCATTATACCTCTAGTCTGGCCATATTGGGTGTACCAAGCTTTTCTTGGGCTTTACAAATTCTAAACCCGCTTAGTAAGCAGTAAATTTCCTAAGGATAGAGAAAAAGAGCAAGCGATAAAGAGTCTTAAATAAAAAGCAAAGAACAGAAACGTATAACAAGTAATATAAGGCTTTAACAAGCATTTAGACAAGGTCTTAAGAAGATCTTTTAGAAGCTCTTTAAGAAGCGCTTAAATAATTGACAAAAATTCAAAGGTCTCCCCCTTTAGGGGGAATCCTCTCTGGAGAGTGCCTAGGGGCCGCTTTTAAGCCACCTTTGAGTCTTCCCAACAAGCGCCCGGTGGAAGCTTTCCCTTGCATTGTATATCACAAAAAAGGCCCTGTTTTCCAGAAAAAGAAGGAAGGGCGCTTGCATAAGGGCTAAATGGCCTGGAAGGATATCCCCGGGCATGGGCTTTGAGGGCAAAATCCCCCCTAAGCAATTACCCATCAGAGCATTGTGGTTTAATCAGCCTCCCAAAGAGGAGAGCGGGGCTTGCACTTGTACACGCGGGGGGTTGGCGACAGTTACTTTAGCGCTCTCCATGTCCATGGTGACCTTCCCCACCGCGAGCGTTATCTTAGTTGGGTGCTTAAAGGTGTTGCTATCCTGGGTTATCTCCAGGGACCCGTTACTGGTGAGGAGGGAGGCCTTGGATGCCGTGAGACTTAGCTTTTCTTTGTCATTTAAGGCCAAGGTGGCGCTTGCGCCACCTGTGGTCGTAAGCGTTAGAAAGGTGTCCTTGACCGAGGCGAGCTTAAGGTTGTTTTGGGAGAGGTTTAGGCTCCTCACCTTGGTGAGCTCACCTTTCTCCTGCTTTAGTAATATGGCGCTTGGGGCCTTTTTAGTTTCTAACTGGATAGGATAGGACTCAGAGGTGCTCTGGACCAAGATGTTCTTGGCTTCTGCGCTACTTGTGTTCTCCTGGATTAGGCCCTCTTTGGAGATATTGGATATGGACTCGTTTAGCTCCAAATCTAATTTGGTTCCAGGGGTATCCGTGGTGGGGCTTCCTTTCCCACAGTAGAGGGCTATGGGGCCGATTTCACACTTTTCTATGAGGTGCATACTGGCGGCTAGGACAATCTCGTCCGCCAGGGCCTTCACTAGGGTAGATCTAAGTACCACGGCGCTTCCGCCCTGGAAGCCTTTGCCCGTGGCGTCAATAAGGTCGGGTTTCACCAAGTGGGAGGGGATGAGGTCCTCGTAGACGAACTTGTTTAGCATTTGCGCCACCCGGTGCTCACTTGACTCCAATACTGTCGGGCCAGTCCTCGCGGAGAGCGCCAATCCGGTCTCAGCTAGGATGGAGAGGTAGCTGTCGCTGTTTTCTATTAAGAGTCCCTTGGCGGGACCCTGGACCATCTCCAAGATAGTCTCTATCGTGGTCATTACGGTGCTAATGACGCCTATAATACTCGCTATCGCGCTCTGGGCGAAGGAGATCTTCTTGGCCGTCAGGGTGTGCTTCTTTTGGTCCTCGGTCAGATGTTTGGCATCCGCATTTTGTTTGAAACCATCTAGGTCCGCTTCATTGGCGGTTAAGGTGGAGGCCATGTCTCCTATGCCAATCATGGTAAGGAGGCAAAGCAAGACCTTCAAGAGATAGTTCTTCTCCGGAAGCTTGGCGTAGTAGTCGGCCGTGGTCTCATCTTCGGAAGCGCATAAGCTTAAGAGGTTTAGATGGGGATAGGAAAGGGGCGATTCTTCAACTATACCTTGCGTTTGCGAGATGATGTCCACGCACACCATGAACTGGCCCAAGAGGAAGTAGGCCAGGGAAAAATATCTGGATATTAGGGTTTTGTCATTGGCGTAGGGGAGCTTGGGCTCATCCTCATCATCTCCCTTCTCGTCTTTCGTCTCCCTAATGGCGGCTGAGGTAAGGGAGGCGGCTAATCCCTTGAAGGCCGCGAAGGCCGCGAAGGCCCTGCTCATGAAACCCGATGACGAGCATAAGCCCCAGTGCCAGCCCACCTGCTCCATCTCTGAGAAGCCCACTATGTTGTTTTGCAAGAGGCAGAGCAGGTAATCGGTGTCGCACTCCACCAAGGCCTTGGTGGGGGAGCCGGCCGTGAGCCCCACAAAACCCCTCTTGCTACCTGTCCCCAAGGTAACCGCCTGCTTGGCTTCCGTGTTGTCAAATATGAGGGCACCCCCGCCCTTGGAAGTAATGCCGGCCCTAGGAGAGCCCTGATGGATGAAGTTTCCCGTCTCCCCGTTGGGAACCGCGCCCACTATGAAGGGCTTGGAGGGGTCGTTTTCCATGAAGTCCACCAGCACCTCCACCCCGGGGCAAAGGGGGAGATGCTCTCCGTAGCCCAGGCCCACGTAGGGCGCGGCCTTTCTGATCCAAGAGGAGGTCTTTCCGCCCCTTCTACCTGAGATATCTAGGGGAAAGAGCACCTTGTAGCGGCCCATCCCGTCCATCTCTGGACTTTCCCCATTCCCCTCACCGTGTATCCAGCCCGTTAGGGGGCTGGTGGGGGCTCTTAGCTTCCTCTCACTTTTTCCCTTGATATATTTGGGCCTAAAGGGAGTATCTAGGTCCCTAAACTTTATCCTGGCGCTTAGGCCAGGGGCATCTTCTTCACTATCCTCAAGCTCCGAGTAAGGTGAGCTAATCTTAGCCTTTAGGCTAAGGGCGGTTATAAGCTTACGGCCCTTCCCCTCCAGGGTGATTATTCCACCCGGGAATAGTCCGGGAAGCTCCGAGAGGCCCTCATGGGTCACACTCTCTGAGATTAGCTCTTCTCTTCTGATGTTTAAGAGCCTCTCCCCCTCCTTT
>JAITJT010000068.1 GCA_031278795.1 Deltaproteobacteria bacterium
AAGCGAGCTGGGACTAACATAGAAATGCTGTCTTTCATAGATTAACTTAAAATTACTCACAACATTAATTCAAATTATCCTCTTCTAAATATGCTAACATTCCTTGTATCACACGAAAATAAAGTTTTTAATTCTAACCATTCATATTCATTTTTTGTAAAGCGATCGTCACTTAGGAAAAATACTAAGATTTACCATAATTTACACTCAGCAAAACCATGAGTTTATCTTTTGTTTGCCTCATATTAACTTTTATCCTAAAATAGAAAATGACATTATCTTGGGATTTCTAAGATATTTCTCAGATATTTCTAAGATATCATCTTTTTTTTCTTCGATGTAACGAATTATATATACATCTTAGGATAATTCTAAATTTAATTTATACACTTAACTCCACTTGAAAGAGTCAGCTAAAAAAACTTCTTTTAGGATTTCTCTGGAGCTCCCCCTAGCCGTGCGAGTTTGTAAGCTCCTATCAATGTGTCAAAATATTTGGGAAGAGCTAAAGAGGTCCCCACCCGTTCAATAAAAGACCCGCTAATCCCTGCCAAAAAATCATATTTTTTAGGTAAAAGCCGATTCTTTTAATAATATTTACCAAAATTCATTAAGGCTAAGCCTACAGGACGTTTTAGATTTAAGTAATAATAGTGCAACATTGAGCTCATAAAATCTAATTTTTAAGCTATAACACTATAAAAATTAAGATTATTAAATAATTAAATTTTCGCAAATAACGTCCCTTTTCACTTGGATTGGAAAAGGCCTAAAAAACTATTCTGAGGAAATTATGTTACAATGACAGGGCTGAAAAGTTGTTACACTTTTCAGACATTCTCTGTTCCAGTTTTTGGTAAAATCGGATCACAGATATGAATTATTGTCAGTTTCTTATCATCTCTCTAATTTGTTGATAGTTTCTTTTCACTTGTACCTTAAATTTTAATTCTCGAAAATGTATCTTACTTTGCATTTTCTCTTTTTTTCTCCATTCTGGACAAGTCATCTAGTTTTATGCTAGTTTGTTGATGATTGTTGATGTTTTCTAAAACAACGGCGTGGAGAATTTTTTGTAGCGCTTCTTCTAATTATCTCTAAACGCCATCCACTTCAAGCGGGGTTTTTGTGGAAAAAAAAGAAAGAAAAAATCTTAAAACTGGTTTCTCCACAGGCACCGCCGCCACCGCTGCATCAGTAGCGGCGGCCGAACTTTTAATCAACGGAAAAGCCCCGGAAAAAGTCATGGTTAAGCTCCCCAAGGCCAAAACCATTATCATAGAGGTGGAGGAAGCCCACCTGGACGAAAAAAGCGCCACGGCCATCATCAAAAAGCTGGCCGGAGACGATCCAGACGTCACCAACAAGGCTCGCGTTGGCTCCATAGTGACGGAGTCCCCCACCAAAGGCATTACTATCTCCGGGGGCCCCGGGGTGGGGAGACTCACCAAGCCCGGGCTAGTGCTCCCTCCGGGGGAGTGGGCCATAAACCCGGTTCCCCGCTCCATGATTAAGGATAACCTGAGCCCCTACCTCGAAGAAATCGAAGGCGGCCTGTCGGTGGTCATCTTCATAGAAAAGGGGGAGCTCCTGGCCAAGCGCACCCTAAACCCCCGCTTGGGCATAGTGGGGGGACTCTCGGTCTTAGGCACCACCGGCCTGGTGAGGCCCTTTTCCAACGCCGCCTACATTGCCACAATAGATGCCGCCATGGACGTGGCCAAGGCCCAGGGCCTAGACGAGATTGTGCTTACCACGGGCGGGCGCAGCGAGACCTTTGGCCGGGAGGCCAGGCCCGATCTGCCGGAGGAGGCCTTTGTCCAGATAGCGGATTTTTACAAAGACGGCCTCACCCACGCGGTGAAACACAAGTTCGCGACCATTGGCCTCTCCATCTTCTTTGGGAAGGCCGTGAAGCAGGCGGCTGGCATCCCCTACACCCACGCCCACAAGAGCGACTTGGATCTAAGCCCCCTCTCAGGCTACCTGTCCCATCTCCCAAGAAAAGTACGTAATGAGATAGTAAAAGCCCCCACGGCCCTGGCCGCCTTAGAGATTCTCAAGCTCAACAACGCAACCGACGCCGTCCCCTACGTGGCCCGCGAGGTACTCAAGACCGCCAGGGGCTTCACCGGGCCAGGCCCAAAGATCTGGGTGCGGATTTTCGATTTTGACGGCTCCATCCTGGCCTACGAGGAAACCAAGAAGGCCTTAAAAGTCTAAAACTTATTTTTTTTCTTTTCACTTATTCACTATTCATTTTTCGCTATTCACTATGTCCCTATTCACTTTGTAGGTATTTATTTTTTCGCAAATCACTACTTTTTCCAACTCACTCCTTTGCTTTTTTCGCTTAAAAATTAAACATAACGTTAAAAACTAGTTATATTTTTATTTGCCAACATATACTAGTAATTCTTATCTTCGCCTTATAGCGTCTAACGCTTGCTATATTTATATTTTACTTATAAACTATAATGCTAGTTCTTTTTAACATTACCAACACTTATTAATTAGAACTTAAAATTCATCCATCCACACGAGTTTTTTATGAGCGAAACACCGCAGACGAACATAACCGGATCAGTTACCCTCATAGGCCTGGATAGGGCCAGCGACCTCACTCCCCAAATAGAGAAGATCCTGGAAACGTCCGATCTAATAGCCGGCCCCAGCCGCTGGCTAGACGAGCTGGGACGCTTCAAGACGGAAAAACTCCCTCTTTCCGGAAAGCTTGATGACTGGTTGAGGGACATAGAAAAAAGGTCCCAGAGCCAAAACACGGCTGTACTCGCCTCAGGGGACCCCAACTTTTACGGGCTATCCAAAAGACTTTTGGAGATTATCCCAGCCGCTAGGGTGAGGATAATCCCCGGCACCACGACAGTTCAGAAGGCCTTCGCGAGGCTCAAGACCTCCTGGGCGGACGTGCCCGTGGTGAGCCTCCACGGTAGAGGCTTCAACCGGGAGTTCTTTCCGGCTTTGTACCGGGCCGGAAAGCCAAGCTCACCCGGGTTCTTGGCGGTCTACACGGATCCCGTGAACACCCCCAGCCTCATTAGCCAGAAGATCCTGGAGCGGGGCTTGGACGGCTGGAAGGTAACCGTTTGTGAAGATCTTGATACCGATAGTGAAAGAATCAGAACCTTAAGCCTGGAGGTGGCCGCCAAGACAGAGTTCTCGGACTTGAACCTCACGGTCTTAGAGCGGGAGATCCCCTTTCCGCCCATAAAGATTGGCGCCCCGGAGATGGATTTCGCCCACGAGGAGGGCATGATAACCAAAAGCGAGGTGAGGGCCGTGGCCCTCTCCAAGCTGTCCCTCACCGGCATCGAGACCCTCTGGGACATAGGAACCGGCTCAGGGGCCGTGGCCATAGAGGCCGCGAGCCTGCTTCCCTACGGGGAGGTATTTGGCATTGAGAAAAACCCCTCCCGCCACGCCCAGGCGAGGCAGAACGTCTCCCTCCACGGGGCCGCCAACGTGAACATCCTCCTAGGAGACGCCAAGGAAATAATAAAGACCCTCCCCCCGCCCGATAGGGTATTTTTAGGGGGTGGTGGACAGGATCTAGAATTCCTCATAGAAGAGTGCAAGAAGGTACTAAGCCCCAAAGGCGTGATAGTGGCCTCGGTCATTAGCCTCAAGAGCCTCAAGCAGGCTGTTTCAGCGCTCACGGGCGAAAACGGGCTTCCGGACGTGACCCAGGTGCTCATCTCCAAAAGCCATTCACTCGCAGACACTTTTTACTTCAAGCCTCTTAATCCTATCTACTTGGTTAAAGGCGAATTTTAATTAATAGGCGAATTTTAATCAGTTTCGCGAATTTTAATCAGTTTCGCGAATTTTAATTAAGAGAAAACAAAAAGCGATTCTATAGGCCAAACAAAGATAAGCTCATAAAGAGCAAAACAAAGATCAGATCATAAAGGCAAAAGAAAGGCTAAATCATGGACATACCAAACAATGCCATAATCTTTGTGGGGGCTGGCCCCGGAGACCCAGAGTTCATCACCGTAGCCGGAAAGAAGGCGCTGGAGCAGGCGGATTTGATAGTGACCGCTGGGTCACTTGTTAATCCCGAGATCCTTAACTACCGCAAGCCCGAGTGCCAGGTGGTGGACTCGGCCCCTCTTAATCTCAAGGAGATAACCGACTGCCTAATTGAGGCGCATAAGAAGGATAAGAAGGTGGTGAGACTCCACACCGGAGACCCCTCGGTCTACGGCGCCATCTATGAGCAGTTCCTTGTCTTAAAAGAGCACAATGTGCCCTACGTGGTAATCCCCGGCGTCTCCGCCGCCATGGCCGGGGCAGCTGCCCTGGGCCTGGAGTTTACCCTTCCGGAGATAACCCAGACCCTAATTATCACCCGCATCCAGGGCCGCACCCCCATGCCCCAGGGAGAGGATCTAGCGTCCTTAGCCTCCCACCGGGCATCTCTTGCGCTCTACCTCTCAGCGGCCGAGGGTGACGAGGTGAGTAAGATCTTATCCGAGGCCTACGGCGCGGACGCGCCGGTGGCCATGCTCTACCGGGTCTCCTGGAAGGACGCCAGGGTAATCTGGACCACAGCCAAGGACCTTCCCCAGGCCCTCAAGGACGAGAAGCTGGATCGCCACACCCTCATGCTCACGGGTCCGGCCCTGGCGGCCCTCAAAAACGGAGAAAACACCCCCAAGTCCAGGCTCTACGCCAAGGAGTTCGGCCACGCCCATCGCGAGGGGAAATAGATGCCCTCTAAAAAGGAAAAGCTGGCGCTTTCTACCCTCACCCTCCCCGGTCTTAAGGTGGCGGAGAAGATTGCCAGAGAGCTCCATATTGATATTAACGTGCCAAAGAGGCTTAGTGAGAAGACCAAGCTAAAAACAGTGGTCTTTGATAGCCTCTATAGCTTTATGGAACAAAACTTCCACAAGTTCACGGGCCACATAGTTATAGCGGCCACGGGCTTGGTGGTAAGAGAGATCGCCCCCTTCCTCAAAGACAAAAAAACCGATCCAGCGGTTGTCTCCCTGGGCCAGGACGGCAGGTACGTAATCAGCCTCCTCTCCGGGCACCTTGGAGGTGGAAATGAGCTCGCCAAAAGAGTCGCCTCCATAACCCAGGGCACCCCCATAATTAACACCGCCACAGACATCGCCAAGGTTCCGGCCATGGAGATGCTGGCCAGAGACCTAGGTCTTCACATAACAGACTTCCAGAAGCTCCCGGCTGTAAGCCGGGAGCTCTCTGAAGGCTCTAAAGTGCCCCTCTATGACCCGGAGGGCTTCCTAACAGATGCCCTTAAGCCTTGGAAAGAGCTTTTCCCAGAGCTAGCGGAGGACATCGCATTTTCCAAAAAGGCACCAGAGGTTCCTTCCATCTACGTGGACTACCAGCTAAGAGACTTTCCGGATAACGCCATGGTCATGGTGCCCCAGGCCCTAAGCCTGGGCCTGGGCTGCCACAGAGGCATTGAGTTCCAGGCGGTTAAGGATTTTGTTAGCCAAATATTTGCCCAAAACAAGCTCTCGCTCTTGGCTGTGGCCAAAGTCGCGACCGTTGAGCTTAGAAAAAACGAGCCCGCGTTAATTCAGCTAGCCAAAGAGCTTGAGCGTGA
>JAITJT010000230.1 GCA_031278795.1 Deltaproteobacteria bacterium
CACCTCCCGGGTCCAGCACCCTAAGCCCCATGAGGTCGTGGATGTAGACCTCGTCGTCCTCAATCTCCGGAAGAACTTCCCGGGGGATGAGAAGCTCATATCCCGTGAGGGCCTCGGCCTGGGTCCTGGTGGTGATTTCTGGAAATGAGACGATTAGGCCCTTTTGATGGGGACGATACGCTGAAACCACAGCCTGTCTTTGGTTATGGGTTCTGGGATTAAGGAGTATGAAGCTGGCTTTCTTTAAGATGGAGGGGTCAAGGCCGTAGAACTCCATGTATATCTCACCCTTTATGCCGTGGGCCTTTCCCAGGCGTCCCAGGAGCACCTGGGAGGGTGGAGGGGATATATTTTGGGTCTCATTAATAGGGGAGTCTAGGGCTTTTTCTTGGGAGCTTTGGGAAGGCGCTAGCGGGGAGGGAGGGGTAGGGCCACTGGGGCTTTTGTCTTTTTTGGGCCTTGGCATAGCTTGGGGGTTGGGGGCCCCTCAGGGGGTGGAGAGGCCGTGAGGCTCATAATAATGGAGGAAGAGGTAAGGGGCTTTGACTTATAGCTCTTAGGCCATCTTGCGGGGAGGGGACTTGGACGTGCCCTTGCGGCCCTCCGGGAGGCTATCTAGGATAAGCTGCGCCCGTTTTCCGCTCTTGGCTGATTTTATGGCCATAAGGGCCCTGATGGCCCTTATGCTTCTTCCCCTCCGGCCTATGATGGGTGGAAGGTCTTCCGGGTGGAGATACAGGGTGTACTCCAGGCTGCCGTCGGGTTTCGCCTTTTCCTCTATATAGAAGAGCTTGGGATGCCGGCTGAGCTTTCTGGCTATATAGCCAATTAGCTCTTTCAAGTGGTTTTTGTCTTGGCCTTGATGAGGCCCTTCACCGTGTCGGTGGGCACGGCGCCTTTCTTTATCCATGAATCCAGAAGCTCGGTCTTGATTTCCAGCACGTAGGGGTCGCTAAGCGGGTTGTAGTAGCCAACTATGTCCAGGAAGGCTCCGTCTCTTTTTGCCTTGCTGTCGGCCACCACCAAGCGGTAGAAGGGTTTCTTTTTGGCGCCCTGGCGGGCAAGTCTAATCTTGAGGGCCATTGTATCTCCTAAAAATAAAATTGAGGCCTTGGGTTTTCATTAAGTCTAAAGCGCTATTAAGGGCCAGAGGGTGGCTATTTCTAGATAGGCCCCTGACCCGCGGTCGGAATCTTGTACTTTAGTCCTTTTCCTTAGAAAAATCCAGAAAAAAATGAACATCTAACAAGCTTTGCCAAGGCTAATCACATACATTAGGCTAAAAAAAGCCTATGGGCATCTAAAAGCCATCTAAAAGCCTAGAAAGCTTTAATGCTCAAGCTAATGGAGAGGCTTCTAGGATAGTAAGCGCTTGAATATGCCCGGAATGGATTTACCCCGGCCCATCTCGCGCATTATCTTTTTCATCTCATGGAAGGACTTGAGGAACTTCTGGACATCCTGCGGCTTGGTGCCGCTGCCGCTGGCTATGCGCCTGCGGCGGCTGGAATCTATGATGTTGGGATAGAGGCGCTCCTCTTTGGTCATGGAGTCTATCATAGCCTCTATCTTCTTCATTTCATTGTTATCCGGAGTGGCCTCTTTTATCTTCTTGAGCTTCCCTAAACCCGGGATCATGGAAAGGAAGGAGTCCACGGTTCCCACCTTCTTCAAGGCCTCCAGCTGCTGCCTGAAGTCATTGAGGTTGAGGCCGTCGGTCTGCATCTTCTCGGTGAGCTCTTGGGCCGTCTCCATGGAGACGGTCTCCTGGGCCTTCTCGATCAAGGTGAGGATGTCGCCCATGCCCAGGATGAGAGACGCCACCCTGTCCGGGTGGAAGGCCTCCAAGGCGTCCAGTTTCTCTCCGGTACCCATGTACTTCAAGGGCTTCTGGATAACGGCCCTCATGCTCATGGCGGCGCCGCCCCTGGCGTCGCCCTCCATCTTGGAGAGGATGACGCCTGAGAGGTCCAGCTTGTCGTTGAAGTCCTTGGCGATGTTCACGGCCTCTTGGCCGGTCATGGCGTCTGCCACCAGGAGGATCTCCCTGGCCTGGGTGGCCCGCTTGATGTCTGAGAGCTGATCCATGAGCTCTTCATCTATGGAGAGGCGTCCGGCTGTATCAATCAAGACCACGTCCGAGCCGCTGCGCACGGCCTCCTGGACTCCCAGGCGGCTAAGTTCCACTGGGTTAAGATCCGTGGTGGAGGGATAGACCGGGACGTTTACCTCGGACGCCAATATCTTCAGCTGCTCAATGGCCGCTGGCCTTTGGGTGTCCGCTGGAACCAGATAGGGCCTATGGGAGTTTTTCTTGAGGTAGAGAGCCAGCTTGGCCGCGGTGGTGGTCTTACCTGACCCCTGGAGTCCCACCAACATGATGGTAAGAGGAGGGGCACCGGAGAAGTCCAGGCCCACGTGGGCCTGGCCCATCATGGCGGTGAGCTCGTCGTTTACCACCTTTATGACCATCTGCCCGGGGGAGAGGCTCTTTATAACGTCTTGGCCCAGGGCCTTCTGCTCCACCACCGCCAGGAAGTCCTTCACCACCTTGAAGTTGACGTCCGCCTCCAATAGCGCCAGGCGCACCTCCTTTAGGGCCTCTTTTAGGGCCTCCTCGGTTATCTTGCCGCGGCCAATTAGTCTGTTAAAGGTAGCCGTTAGCTTGTCTGAAAGTTTCTCAAACATTGTAGGTTTTGGTCTCCATTGGCCTTGGGTGCTTAAAGCAGCTAAAAACCTTGATAGACTTTAGGTTTTTTAGCTTCTTAGCTTAAAAACTAGGTAGGCTTTAGGCTTTTTAGCTTCTTGCTTCTATTAGGCTTTAGCTTGAAGCTGTGATGAGTCTAAAAGCTCTTAGGATTTATGATTCCAGATTCCAGATTCCAGATTCCAGATTCCAGATTCCAGATTATAGATAGATATTCCAGATTCTGGAATTATCTTTATTAAAAGCTCAGTTCAGCTGAACGGTGTTCTCCAAGTCGTCCTGGACCTCCCTGGGGAGCCTTAGGTCCATCTTCCCAATCTCCTCACTTGACCAGATGGCGTAGGAGCTCTGGGAGGCGCTGTCCATGGCCTGCTGGCGCATGGGCTCTAGGTTGGAGGAGATGGTTGACTCGTCAGCGGCCTTGAAGTCGGCCAGGCCCACCACCAGATAGCCTTTACCGTCCGGTAGCTCCACGGCTATGGGCTTGTCAGCTACGTCGCCGGTTGAGGATAGCTGGAATAGGGCGTCAAAGAGCTGGTTGGGGTCAGCTGCGTTAACCGGAGGCTGGGTCATGTAGAGGAAGCGCAGCCTGGGAAAGAAGTCGGTAACACCTTGGTCTATCTTATCCTTGGGGAAGGTATCCAGACCTAGTGAGAAGCCCAGGCGCTTGGCGGCGTCGGTGTAGGCCTCGGCGGTCTTTAAGGCGATGTTTAGAGCCGCCTCTTGGATAAAGCCCTCCTTGGCCTTTTCTGAAACCGTCTCGTCCGTTAAGGGCGGAATGACTGAGTCGCGCCTCTCCACGGGCATGTAGATGACCATGAGCTCCGGGCTGTCCGGGGTCTCCGGGACGTCAATCACCTGGGAGATGACCTTGAGAGGCGAGTTTAAGGCCTTCTGGATCTCCAAGGGGTCCCTTAGCCACTCGGGTGGATTTTCAGCGCTAAAGAAGTCAGATGTTTCACAAGGGATGTCCTCGGACTGGGCCAGGGTCTTAAGGTCGGCGTTAACCTCCCGCTGGGCCTTCTCTGAGAGGTCCTCAGCTTGGTTGATGGCCATGCGCCTGGCCTTGCGGGTCTGTATACGCTTTTCTATATCGGCCTTAACCTCCTCGAAGGGCCTGGTGGAGGCCGGGGTGACCGAGTCCACCTTGATGAGGTGGTAACCAAAGTTGGTCTCCACCGGGCCTATGACCTTGCCCGGGTTCTGGGCTCCCTCCCCAAAGGCCGCGTCCTCGAACTCCTTCACCGTGGCACCCTTGTTAAGAGTGCCTAGGGATCCACCCTGGGCCTTGGTGCTGTCATCTTCCGATACTTCCTTCGCCACTGTGGCAAAGTCCTCCGTTTCCAGACGCTTCAAGGCGTCTTGGGCCTTTTGCAGCACAGCGGCTTTTTCTTCCGGGGTGGGGAAGAAGTTGGGGAACTTGAAGAGGATGTGGGATACCTCGGCCGAGGCCGGTATGGTGTAATCCGCCAGTTCATCCTCATAGAGGTTTCTCGCCTCGTCCTCTGTCACCTCCACCTTGTCCATAAAAGAGTTGGGGGCGATGGCCACGTAGTCGGCCTTCACCTCCACCGGGGTGCGGAAGCTCTCCTTGTTGGACTCGTAATAGCTCTCCAACTCCTGGGGGCTGGGCTCAATGCCGCTGGCGAAGGCCGAGGCCGCGAAATAGGCGTAGTTGAGCTTGACCTCGTCTTCAGAGAAGTGGAACTTCTCCATGAGCGAGTTGGTGGTGGTGAAACCTAGACCCTCCACTAATCCCGCCACGTCCTGCACCAGGATGTCGTCGGCCATCTTCCCCTCGAATGAGGCGATGGAGGATCCTGTCACCTGGGTTATGTAGCGCTCATAGAGGGATTTACGGAAGACCCCGGCCTCGTCCTGGAAGGCCGGCTGAGAGGTAATCTGCCTCACCAGCTCGGATTCCGGAACCTTTCTTCCGGTATTCTTAGCCAGATTGCGCAGAACGTGCCTCTGGGTCAAAAAGGACAGGGCCCTCCTGGCGGCCGTCTGGTTGAGAACATCTGGATCCATGCCCTCGGCCTCAGTTTTTAGCTGATCCAAAGACTCCCTCTTGAGCTCCATGTAAGAGTAGACCGAGACCTTGTCCCCGTCCATGACGATGTTGGACATGTCGCCGGTGTTTTGGCCACCTATGCCCCAGAACACGAAAACCAGGGCTATGGCGCCTATGATGAAGAAACTTATGAAACCGCCGGATCTTTTTCGAATATAGTCAAGCATTGGTCATCCCAGTGGCAATTTTTGTTTTTTAGGGCCTATTCCTTAAATTTCCGCGCTCTCCCCGTCAAAAAAAAGACAAAGCCCCCCTGTGGGGGGAGACTTTAGAGGCTAATCTAGGCGGATTAAGGTGGAAGGCCTTGTCAGATCGGAACATTCTATAATTATGAGGCTCTTTTGACAAGGATTATTTTGGCGTCTTTTTGGGCTTTTGGGCGCCTTCGAAGCCCTCCTTGCCAAAAGAGAGCTTGGCTTGCGACCTCTTTTTGACCACAGACGAGAAATAAAGAGGCCTCAAAATGCCTTCCTCGGTCAAAGGCCAGCTAAGACAAGCACTTTATTAACATGAACAAGCACTTGAGCGACATTTTCAAGCTCATAAGTAGCCTAAATGAGGCAAACATGGGCATTTATGAAGAAGTCAAAGGCTTTCATGGCATTTAGGGAGAAGTCAAAGGCATAAACTGGCATTGATGGAGAAGTTATAGACATTAATTGACATTGATTGGCATGGATGGCGATATTTTTTAGCCAGTGGTGATTTTTAGAGAAGAAGTGGAGATTTGAGCATAAAGTTTTAGATCTTTTAAAAGTATGGCTATCCGCTTGGATTTTCTTCCATTGTTTGGCGAAATTAGATGCGAAAAAAAAACTAAGCTGGAAGAGGCTCACGCATCTTTTCTGATTGCTTTTTCTCACGCTGATAGCATATACTAGCTGCATATGAACTCCATTGAAAAGCGCACTGAAAAGCGCACTCCCAAATGCCTAAAAAAGGTTTTTTTCCCGCAATTTCCCCTTTCCCTGTCTCAGCAACCTTATCCCAAAAAGTACAACTTATTACGACTTCTCCAAGACTAAGCTTTCATTCTCAGCTAAAGACAAGTCTCCCTTTAAAAAAAAGGTCACGGCCTTTTTCTAAGATGGGCGCGCCCCTTAAAATTAGCAAAAGTCGTTCAGCGTGAGATTTCACATTTAGTTTTACTTAACATAGGACCACAAATAGCGCTGGATAGGGCCTGGAGGGCTGTAATTAGTCTTTTGCCCCTCGCTGTGATAGAATTTTTTTCGTGGCAAGCGGCCTAAAATGCTTTTGTCTTCATAAATGAACCTTATTTTTATGGCAGAGAGTTCTTTATAAGGCTCTCAACTTGTTTTCCATATAAGCTCTAACTTTTTTTGATGATTACTACAAAAACCCTTAAATCCTATGAGTGAAAATTCCATTCCCTCCCAAGACCAACAGGAGAGCCCTCCCCAAGGGGGAGGGCTTCCCCCAAAGGGCCTCGCCTCCGATAGGGGAGAGCGCTCGGAGCTTAATAAGGCTCCCCTGGCCCCGGCGGTGCTCATCTTGGCGGCCGGCAAGGGCACCCGCATGAAATCCCAAAGGCCCAAGGTGCTCTTTGAGATCCTGGGAAGGAGCCTCTTGGCCTATTCCCTCAACGCGGCCAGGTACCTAAACCCCGAGCTCATCTGCGTGGTTGTGGGGAAGGGCGCGGCCGAGGTGGAGAGGGCCGTGGGCGGGCCAGGGATTGTCTTTGTCACCCAAGAGGAGCAGCTGGGGACCGGACACGCCACCCTCATGGCGGCTGAGCTCTTGGAGGGGCACGCGGGACCCTTGGTGATACTACCAGGTGATGCCCCGCTAATATCCCCTCAGACCCTTTTGGATCTGGTGGATGCCCACAGAATATTAGGCTCGGATCTCTCGGTTCTCACCGTGGAGGCCCAGGACCCCGGGGCCTACGGAAGGATCCTAAGGGACCCGGACGGCTGGCTCAAGGGCATAGTGGAGTATAAGGACGCCTCCCGCGAGGAGCTCTTGATAAACGAGGTCAACTCCGGAGTCTACGTGGGGAACGCGAGCGATCTCTTTCCCGCCCTAAGGGAGATAAGACCTGAGAATGTCCAAAAGGAGTACTACCTCACCGACGTGGTGGAGGTCTTTAGGGCCAGAAACAGGAGGGTGGCGGCGGTCATGGGTCCGGATCCAGAGGAGATCCAGGGCGTAAACGACCGGGAGGATCTCTTCCGGGCCCGGGAGATACTTAGACTCAAGATCCTACGCTCCTGGTTAAAGGCGGGTGTCTCCATGGACGACCCCTACACCACGGTCATAGAGCCCTCAGTGCGCCTGGAAGAGGACGTGACCCTGGGCCCCGGGGTAATCCTCAAGGGGACCACCAAGATAATGGCGGGTAGCACCATTGGGGCCTACTCGGTCATCTCCAACGTGGTGGTGGAGGGGGGTCTAAGCCTGCCGCCCCACAGCGTAATAAATGACCAGGTGCTCAAGAAGGGCCCACTGGTTCCCAAAAGGCACCCTGTGCCCCCTCCCAAAAGGAGGCCTAATTCCTAAAGAAGTGCCCTCTATGGGGCTTGAGTGTTGGTTTTTTCTTTCTTAAAAAGGCCTCCGTGCCTTTAGCTTTTAATAGACTTTTTAGCCTCAAGGCGCCTTATCCTCAAGCTAAGGCGCCCTAAGCAAAAAACACCGTGAAGGGACTTATGGAGCAGGAAATCTATCCACTATTTCTCAGGGAGATAAACGAGCAGCCCCGGGTCTTGTCCAACAGCCTGGCCCAGTACCTGGCGCCCGGCTACAACCTCAAGATGACCAAGCCGCCCTTGGATGACATAAGCCTCAAAAAGATAACCAAGGTGTATATAACAGCCAGCGGCACCAGCTTCCACGCGGCTCTCACCGCCCGCTACCTAATCGAGGGCCTCGCCGAGATCCCCACGGTGGTGGAGCAGGCCTCCGAGTGCGGCCAGCACCAGCTCCTGGTGGACAACAGCACTCTAGCCATCAGCGTCTCCCAGTCCGGGAGAAGCAAGGGTACCCTGGAAGCTCTGGAACTCGCCAAGAAGAAAGGCGCCATCACCTTGGCCTTGGTCAACGACCCCAAGTCGCCCCTGGCCGCCATGGCCCAGGGCTGCATAACCACCCTGGCCGGAAGGGTCCTAACTCCCTCCTCCACCAAGGCCTTCACCTCCCAGACCCTGGTTCTGGGGCTTTTGGCCTTCCGCTTGGCCCTGGCCAAGGGCCTAGCCAAGGACAAGTTCCGCGACGAGCTGCAGCAGCTGGAGAGGCTTCCGGAGATAGTGAGGCGCGCCATCACCATCTCGGAGGAGCAAATAGGAACCGTGGCCTCCACTCTACTGGAGCACGAGCACCTCTTTATCCTGGCCAGCGGCAATCTCCTTCCCATGGTCTATGAGGGCGGGCTTAAGCTAAAAGAGGTGGCCAGGTTCTTCGCGGAAGGCTCCAGCGCCGGTGAGTTCGGGCACGGGCCCCTGGCCATGGCCGGACCCGGCACCCCGGTCATGCTCCTTAGCTTCAATGACCAGGACAACAACTCCGTCCACCGCGATCTGGCCTTGGAACTAAAAAAGAGGGGCTCACCCCTTATAATAGTCACCGAGGACGGCCCTCTGAAGAACAACTCCCTCTTAACCTTAGCCGACCACTCCATCCTCTTACCCCAGGCACCGCCCCGCTTCAGGCCTCAGGTGGCGCTCATTCCCCTGCAGCTTCTGGCCTCCCGCATAGGTGAGCTCAAGGGCCTGGACGTGGACCGCCCGGGAGGCCTTCTCTACCAGGCGGCCTACTCGGATCCGGAGGAGGACAGGCTGGTGGACAGCTACTACGGTGACTCGAAGGATCAAAAGAGGCTGGTATCTTAAAATCCAATGTGTTAAAAAGGCCCGCGAGGGCCTTTTTAGCCTCCAAATTTGTCTTTTTAGTCAAAGGCTGGAACTAAGCCCAATCAAGCCCTAGCCTTGGCTTTTTTTTGGCTTAGAGGTATTAGGGCACATTAAACATTGATCTATGAATTCATCCAAAGCTTTTCGTGTCATAAACTAAAGAAGGGCCCAGGAACAATCTTCTTAAGACCCTTAGCAAAAATCAAAAAACAAAAATAATTTCATAAAAGGTATAGCTTTGCGCGTTCTTTCAGGCATCCAGCCCTCTGGAAAACTTCACATAGGCAATTATTTCGGCATGATGCAGTCCATGATCCGGTGGCAGACAAAAAGCGAGCTCTTCTGCTTCATCGTGAACCTCCACGCCCTCACCACGGTCACCGACGGGGAGCTCCTCAAGAGGAACACCTTGGAGGCGGCGGCTGATTTCATGGCCCTGGGCCTTGACCCAGAGAAGGTCTGCTTCTGGGTGCAGGGAGACGTCAAAGAGCACGCCGAGCTCACCTGGATCCTCCACAACTTCACCTCCATGGGTCTTTTGGAGCGCAGCCACTCCTATAAGGACAAGGTCGCCAGACAGCAGGAGGCGCACCACGGCTTGTTCTCCTACCCCGTCCTCATGGCAGCTGACATACTACTCTACCAGTCGGATCTGGTGCCCGTGGGCCGCGATCAAAAGCAGCACCTGGAGATAACCCGGGACATCGCCGGCTCTTTCAACAACATCCACGGGAAGGTCTTCACCATCCC
>JAITJT010000255.1 GCA_031278795.1 Deltaproteobacteria bacterium
AAAAAAACTGTTATAAGCTGTCATGAGAAATTGTTATATAAATTTAAGCTAAAGGAGAACCTTTTGAATGGTGAAAAATAGCTTTATCTTGGGTTCTCACCAAAGTCGTGAACGGTTACCGAAGGTTTATTTGAGAGGCATTTTTGAATTTTTTTTATCTTCAAAAGATAATTCATGGGTCGAGTCTGGGAATCAAAAGTGAAAAAGCTCTAAAATCACTCATAAATCATGCATAAGGAGTCTAGATAAGTGTCAAAGGAGGATGAGTTCAAGCCCAAACAATCAAAGCTTGTAAAAGTTCAAGCTAAGCCACGAAGAGATCCATGGGGTAAGCTCTTAGGCATTGAGCTACCTCTGTATGTTGAGAAGGTGGATATTAACTTTAAAAAACACAAAGTCTTGGCATTTGTTTCCTATTACCCTGACTCTACATTTACGTGTCCGGTCTGTGGAGCGGAAGATCTACTAATTCATAGCCATAGAATGCGGAACATTCAAACTTTGGATGTATTAAATTTTAAAGGGTTCGTTAGACTAAAACACCCAAAAGTGCTTTGCCCAAAGTGTGGCGTAAAACCAATTGAACTCCCCTTTGTTCGCATACGGTCAACCTTGAGCAAATCCTTGGAAAGGTATATAGTTGAGATGTGCCAAATATATCCAGTGCGAGTTGTCTCCAAAATGACTGAAGTGCCTTACGGTCAGATATTAAATCTTATGCAACTCGCAAGAATTGTGCCCAAAGATTATACACCTTAAGCTTTTTGCACGTGCCTCTATAATGACTTAAACTTGAGTTAAAAACCTTGCTAAAAGGTGTAATCTTTGTTTTTGATTATATTATGATGATATGTGTTCTTTTTTTTTATGATTTGCTATAAACAGTATATGCTCCACTGATTAAATAATTTTTGTTTTAACGATAAATAAACGAAAAATAAGCGATAAATAAACGAAAAATAAACGAAAAATAAGCGATAAACAAACGCAAAATAAGCGATAAATAAACGAAAAATAGACGCGTGTTTCAAAGTTTTTACATTTTGTCTTTTTTTTGCTTTTTTTTGTATATTTTTTTTCATATATATATATTTTTTTGCCCTAGGACAAAACAAATCCCCGTCAAAATCCCCCATAATCATCCCGCCACTTTTGTCCTGACTTGCCGCTTTCACCTGTTGGAAAAAAACCCAAAATAATAATAAAATGAATGGAGGCTAAAGCCGGAATGCTAGCTTTTAAATAAATGCCATTTTCCCTATGTTTTATCCTTTCGTTTGAAGTAGAGGTTTTTCAGTCAACAAGAAAAAGTTTGCATCTTCAATTTAAGATAGTTGGACACTTATTTAAATTCCCAGATAGGTGACTATCTAGGATGCTTTCGAGCTTGCACCGTGGCACCTTTTCTAAATTTATCTTGAAAAATTCGTGGATAAATGTTAAAAGATAATGTTTTAGCTATTCTCTTATCCCAAACATCTTGAAAGGCTTTTTTTTAGCTTGGGATCATTTGAAAGTGAGAGTGATCTTTCACTTTTGGAAAAAGATCTCGACTCTTCTGGCTTTGGCACTATGTTTGGGATTCCTGGTTCACACTATATATAGTGGCGCTCTTGCAAAGGGCGTAGATGAATATGACTCTTCCCCACAAAAGTAGAAGCTTAACGCTCCTAGAAAGCGGATCCCTTAAGTTAAGAGGCGCCCTCGCGCGGCTCTGTGTCTTGGGGCTCACGGCCCTCCTTTTCCTCTCCTGCGGCGGGAAAGGGGGCTCCGCGGACTCGGTGAGCTCTGATGCGGCTAGCTTGATTGTCTCCGGAGGCGACATGACCGAGGGTGTGGCGCCCGTCACTAGCCTATCATCGGCCAAGTTTTACGCGGTCTGGGTGGGAAGTTACCTGGACGTGGGCCCGGCCCAGCGGGCGGTGTCCTCCTTCCAGAAACAGGGATTTACCTCCTTTTCCGTGAAAAAGACCTTAGAGGAGAGGAGTAAGCTAATAACCAGCAGGAAAGTTGGGGATTTCTTTTTAGTCTTGGTGGGGCTTTTCGCGGAAAAGGATGACGCCAACAACCTAGGAAAGCGCCTCCAGGCCCAGGGCCTGGTGGGCAACTGGCAGCTGGTGCCCTCGGATAAGCCCAGCGAGCTGGACAACTTCCAGCAGCAGACCCAGCCTTTGGTTCAGCAGTCCGAGTCGGTCACCACTTTCGCCCAGGAAAAGGCCGGGGCGCCCCTTTCGCCCAAGTCTCCGGTGGTTACCGGAGAGGGCTTCCGGAAGATGGTCTACGGTCGTTTCATAGGCAGCTACCGGGACCCCCTGGAGGCCAAGCAGCAGGCCAGGAGGCTCACGTCCGCGGGCTGGCCCGCGGCCGTGGAGGAGACCCGGGAGGGGGGAGGCATGTGGTACCGGGTCTATCTTGCCGAGAGCAAGGATCCGGTGGACTTCAAGACCACCCCGGCCAAGCTGGACGAGGCCCGGGGCTCGGCCATGAGGCAGCCAGGCATGGTGCTCTTAATTGACGGGTCAGGGCTCAAGGGTGTCTGGGGCACGGTGAAGCCCCTAGAGGACCGCACGGACGCCTCGGCTTGCGCCGGGTACTCCCAGGCGGGTAGGATGCTCACCTCCATTGAGCGACTGGTTAGCTATATTCCAGATAACGGAGCGCTCATGATGGTGAAGCCTCTGGCCTACAAGCCGCCCTCCAATATAGTGGAGAAGGTCACGAGGCCAGTTAAGAACTGGTGGACAGAGGACGACTCTTCCTTAGCCGAGGTCAAGGCGCCTTACGGCCCGGCCATCTACAACCGTCCGGAGGTTCTAAAGAGCATTAAGAGCCTCAAGGTGGACGTGAAGCCGGCGCCTTTGGCGCCGGAGCTTCAGACCCTGGAGCTTGCGGCCATTCCAGGAAAAAAGACCGTCATCCTGTTTTCAGACTTTAGGGCCGAGGATACAAACAGCCGGGCCACCTCCGCCCTGGGCGGGCTCAAGGGCCAGTACGGCGGCTCACTGGACTTCATAGTGGTCTACGGGGACACGGACGACGTCGGCTACAAGCTGGCGGGTGATTTGGCCCAGACCGGAGGCGGGGGCGAGGCCTGGAGCGGCTGCCAGCTTCTGGCGGACAACGCTTATTTTGAGAGATTCATCAAGCGGGTTTTTAGGCGATAAATGATGCATGCCTTCTTGATCAATTCCGTAATTATCTTTGGCCTGAGATAAATCGGGCCTTCAATCCGACAATAGAAAGTTGAGGACAAATGCCTGATCACACTTACGCCAGGGTGCTTTTCTTCTCCGGCGAGAACGTCCCGCTGGAGCTCCACAAGGCCCGCATGGTGCAGAGGGTTTACCTGCGCCCCATTGAGGAACGCCTCAAGATAATAACCGCGGCCGGCAACAACACCTTCCTACTTCCCAATAGAGACGTCTTTTTGGACATGCTCACCGACTCCGGGGTTAACGCCATGAGCGAGGCCCAGTACGCGGCCATGCTCTTGGCAGACGACAGCTACGCGGGCTCTGAGACCTTTTACCGCCTGGAGAAGACCGTGAAGGAATTCTTTGGCGTGCCCTATTTCCTTCCCGCGCACCAGGGCCGGGCCTGTGAAAATATCCTGGCCACCACCTACGTGGCCCCGGGCTCAACCGTCATCACCAACTTCCACTTCACCACCACCAAGGCCCATATCACCAGGATGGGAGGCTCGGTCTTTGAGACCGTGGCGGACGACGCGTCCGTCACCGAGAGCGACAATCCCTTTAAAGGGAACTATGATATGGACAAGTTCAAGGGATTCGTGGAGTCCAAGGGCCCGGAGAGCGTGGCCTTCGTGCGCATAGAGCTGGGCACCAACCTCATAGGCGGACAACCCATATCCTTGGAGAACATGCGCAAGGTCTCGGAGTACGCCAAGTCCAAGGGCCTCAAGGTGGTCATGGACGCCTCCCTTCTGGCGGACAACCTCTACTTCATAAAGACCAGGGAAAAGTCTTGCGAGAAGAAGCCTCTGGAGGATATTGTCCATGAGATATCCGATCTCTGTGACATAATCTATTTCTCAGGAAGAAAGCTGGGCTGCGCCCGGGGCGGAGGGATTGCCGTTAGGTCCGAGGAGGACTACCGCAAGATGAGGGATCTAGTACCCCTCTTTGAGGGCTTCCTCACTTACGGCGGCATGTCCGTGCGCGAGATGGAGGCCATAAACGTAGGCCTTCAGGAGACCCTGGACATAGATATCATCAGCCAGACACCTATCTTTGTGGAGGCCTTGGGCCGCGAGCTGGATGCCAAGGGTGTGCCGGTGGTGAAACCCTTTGGGGGCTTAGGCTGCCACCTGGACGCTATGAAGTTCGTTCCCCACATCCCCCAGGAACAGTACCCGGCCGGAGCCCTGGGCTCGGCCGTCTATCTAGCGGGCGGCATAAGGGGCATGGAGCGCGGCACCCTTTCCGAGCAGAGAAAGCACGACGGCTCGGAAACGCTTTCCAACATGGAGCTCTTGCGCCTGGCCATTCCCAAGAGGGTATTCACTCTCTCCCAGATAAAATACGTAGCCGACCGGGTGGCCTGGCTCCATGAGCATAGGGACTTGATTGGCGGTCTAACCTTTCAAGAGGAGCCCGCTACCTTGCGCTTCTTCCTGGGGCTTTTAAAACCCGTGGGCGACTGGCAGGAGAAGCTGGTTAAGGCCTTCTTAAAGGACATGCCCAATGGATTGTAAGATAGCTAGTTTATATTTAACTAGAAAGGCCTTTTAAGGCTAAGTCGTCGGGTTTTGTGGCTACAAACAAAGCTTTGTAGCTACAAAGCTCATGACGAGTTTTTTTTCTTGATGTGTTCTTTTTCTGATAAGGATCCTAGCTTATCTAGATTTGTTCTTTTGTGTTTTGTAACCGGGTTTGTCTTGATAAGTTTTCTATTATATTTACAACGGGGCGTAACTAAATTACGAAATCTAGTGAATTATAAGGGAGCTAGGTTAATTTAGGTAAATAATTCAACTGGAATTATTGCTCCAAGCTTTTTAATGGATATGTTTGCGGAGGAATTAAAAATCCATCCGGCACCAATAAAGTTTTCCTGATAATACAAATTTATTTTTAGCAATGTTTAGTAACCGTAAGCCTGGGAGAGCGTTTAAGAAGCACTTAAAGCAAAATATTATGAGCGTAAAATTGAGGGCGAAGAATAAATTTTTGCGAAGGCTCTTCGTTAAAAGTAAATTTTTAGGTACAGGAAGGCGTCTTTTCTTTCCGTATTTTCAAACATATTACCAAATATTTTTGCATGTTTTCCAAAATTAAAACATGATTATACCTAAAAAACTTTTACGATGATAATATAATAATATCTTGACGATCTAGAAATTTTCCTTCTGTTAGCTGCTTAAATGTTTATAAAGAATCAAGATTAACCCTGAAAATATTCATATAGTTTATTTCGTTTATTTTTATATCTAAGCTAAAGACTATGCTAAAAAATATATGTTGCGACTCTTAGCCTGAATCTTACCAAAAGATGCCTAAAACACTTGCTCATTTGCGATGTATTTAGATAAATTTAAATTTTTATTTAAATTAGAGTTATTCCCAAGATCTAAGGTTTTTTTGTTGATCTAGCTAATGAATCGAAAAAAATTTTTTTTTAATTGATGTGATAATTTGTCCTAAAAAACCATGAGTCTCAAATTTTTTAATAATTTAATTTAACCCCTAAAGTTTGTTTAATTTAACCTCAATTAAGTTTGTTAAAGTTTTTGGATTTCACCCCATGAATCTCCCTAAGACAAGCGTGCGCAAAAGTCTCCTAAGAGGAAGTTACCAGGCCTTTCTTCTGGCGGTTCCTGTTTTCCTGGTGCTTATCTGGGCCCCAGATGCCCAGGCCTCCTTTTGGGGATTCTTGGAAGAGGCGAAGGGGAAGCTTACGCACCTGAGCCCCAAGGAGATCGCTTTTATAGCGGCCCTTCCTTTCGTTCTTGGGGTCTTAATCACTATCTTCGTACTATTACTCTTAAGGGGAGACTCCAAAAGCTCGCGCACCAAGACTAAGGATCCAGATATTCCTACCAGTAGGGAAAGGGGCTCAGGGGTCCCGGAGGGGGCGACTCCGGATCTCCCGGCTGCCATGTTTCCCGGGGAGTGGAAAGAGCGAAGCGATAAAGAGAGGCTCGCGCTATTTGTTAAAAACACCAAGGCCGAGGCCTACACTAGTTACAAGGAGGCCTTTTTTGAGACCCTTGGTAAGAAAAGCCCGTCCAAGCTCAAAGATCCGGCCCTCTTGAATGTTTCTGATAGAATAGAAAACGTGCTCTCTTTGGCCTTGGGCGGTGACGAGCTCCTTATCGCCATGGGGGCCGGGGACCTCGATGACGAGGACCGGGCGGTCTTTAGATCGCATCTAAGGGAGCTCTTAGCTCCCTTCACTCTTCCGCCGCTACCCGCTCCCATAGTGGAGGTACGCCTCTTCACCGTGGCGCTTTTGGCGGCCCTGGGGGCTTTTTTCGGGAACCTGGGTGGCTCGGCCCTCTCCGGATTCCTAGGTTATCCCCAGGCCGTGGGGGCGCTCTTGGGTTGTGTCCTAGGCGCCTTTATACCCGTGGCCAGTTCCGTGTACCTGGCCCAGCACCGGCGGGTGAGACTCGCCCTCATGGCCCTGGTGGGCACCATGGCCGTGGTGGACACGGCCGCGGGCATCATCCGCCTGGGAACACTCTCATTGTTCTTGGGGGGAGGGGAAAGCTCGAGGGTTAAGCGCCTGCTCATGTACCTGGTGGCCTTTTTGATACTCCTTTTGGTGAAAGGGAGCGAGCGCTTTGACGCGGGCTCCTATGACGCATCCGTTTCCTACGCCATAGAGAGCTACCTAGAAGATGCCCTGCCACTGGTTAATGTCCTCATATTTAGGGTGAAAAGCGGGAGAGGGGAAAGAGAGGACCCCTCAACCAAGGTGACCAACGATCTGGTGCTTATCATCAAGAAGCTCTTAAACACTCCCGGATCCGAAGACAACCTCCCCCTCCAGGACCTTAAGCGCAGGCTAAGCCTGGCTGGCTACGAGATGGAAGCCGCGCCTTATACGGATACGTTTTTGGAGTGGTCGGATTCCCTTAAGTCCCGCTACGAGACCTTCGGTTACGTGAAGACCGGCCAGATGGTGACCGTGGAGGAGGAGCCCGTGGTCAAGAACGGTGAGGTCTTGCGGAAGGGGCAGGTAGTCCCCCGCTAATATGGATACTATCCTTTTTAGTTTATGAATTATAGTTTATGGCTAATGGCTTATGATTTTTAGCTTTTGGTTTATAGTTTATGGTTTATGACTTATGGTTTATGGCTTATGATTTATGGCTTATAGCTTTATGGTCTTATGTAGCATTTTTACGTTGTATTCATCTTATTAGCTCAAGAATTTTCTGACTCTTAGTAAATTTCTTTCGGCCTTTTTAAATAGCTTCATAATATATAACACATAACAAACACCTAGCCCTTAGAGGGCATTCACAGCGAAGGCGAAAAAGTGCCAATATGACGCCGCCAGCCAAGAAAGACGTCTTGGGAATAGATTTCGGGACGAGCAACACCTATATCACCAT
>JAITJT010000258.1 GCA_031278795.1 Deltaproteobacteria bacterium
ATTCAATGCCTTCTCTTTTAAAAGGCAGCTTAAAAGCCTTAACAAAAGCCCTCTTAACAGCCTCCTAAAAGCCTCCAAGAAGATTATCCAAATCTCCTTCCACCTCTAGTTGAAAGCTGCTTTTTTCAAACTTTGCCCCACTAAATTTTGACATTTCTTGACTTTCCCTAGCGGCAAAGTCTAATATTTCGGTAACGCGTTTGTTTTTTGTAGCGTTCCCATATTCTCCTCTTAAGGGTTATCATGGGGATAGGCGCGCGTGTGTTTATGATTAGCTTAGAAATTGTTTTTTGATCTTTTCGGTTTTATTTAAATTAGCGCTACCGGAGAGAAGATAGCGGAAAGCTTGGGGACAAACTGAATCTCAACCTCAAAATAATCCTGTCTTTCGCCGCCGTCCTCGTGACCTCTTTCATCTTGGGGGCTATAGCCCTCTTTCATTTGGAGAACGCCGAAGACCTAGGCGAGGAGCGCCGTTTGAGCTCCCAGAACCTGAGCTTCGCCTTAGGCGAGGCCCTGGGGACTCCCCCGGGGAGTCCCAGCGCCAGGGGGCAGCTTAGCTTTCCGCCACTGGATCCTAGCCTTCCTTACGCGGCCGAGCTTCCCAGGCTGGAAGATGAGCTTAGGGCCTTGGATAGGCTTAAAGGGAATCGCGAGGATATCCTATCTAACATGACTAAGGCTAAGGCGGCCTTTGGGGCGGCTTTAAGCGAGCTTGCTAGAAGAACTGGCGATAGCGACAAAGAGGCCTTACAGAGCGCCTTGGAGGGTTATGGCTATATAACTAGCGAGGGAGGGACTACCCAGCTCCAAAGCTGGCTTACGGGTTTCCAGGGAGGGCTATTTAAGTCCGCGGACCCTAAACTTAGTACCACTTTGGCGGAGATGAGCGCCCAGTCTGAGGAATATATCAAGCTAGACGCTAGTTTGAAGGCCTTGGATAAAGAGATTTCTGACAAAGACACAAGCCTTAGAAGGGATCTAACCAGGCTCTTAGGTGAGCCTCTCCTGGGGAAGGGCGTGGTGGCGAGTGTCCTCATCCCCTTGATCATAGCCGCGGCCATCCTCATAGTGCTAACGGCCCTTCTGGTGCGTCTCTTGATTCGTGCCAATATAAGACCCCTCACCGACATCACCCACACCTTAGACAGAAGCGCCGGGAAGGTGGTGGAGACCTCTGACAAACTCTCCCGCTCCAGCGCCCAGCTGGCCAAGGGCGCTGCGGACAACACCCAGGCGGTCTTAACCGCCATCTCCTCTTTGGAAACCCTCCTCTCCATGGCTAAGAGGAACGCCACCAACGCCGACTCCTGCAAGGACCTAATGGCCCAGGTGAAGGATTTCGTGGCCGAGGCCAACCTCTACATGATTCAAATCGCCGAGGCCATGACCGAGATAAGAGACTCCGGGAAGGCCAGCACGGACATCATCAAGAGCGTGGAGGAGATAGCCTTCCAGACCAACATCCTAGCCCTAAACGCGGCCGTGGAGGCCGCGAGGGCCGGTGAGGCCGGTGTGGGCTTCGCGGTGGTGGCCGACGA
Source organism: Deltaproteobacteria bacterium (assembly GCA_031278795.1). The sequence continues at coordinate 1,542 of JAITJT010000258.1, forward strand.
GGTGAGGAACCTCGCCAACAAGAGCCGGGACGCCGCCAAGAACACCACCTCCATCATGGAGTCCAGCATAAACCTCATAAACGACGGCTCTGTGCTGGTGGACAAGGCCAAGGAGAGCTTCGTCTCCCTGGTGGACGCATCCGACCAGGTGGGGGAGATTGTGGATAACATCGCCCTAGCCTCCAAGAGCCAGACTAGGGACATCCAGGATATCCACCAATCCATCGCGCTAATGGACAAGGTCACCCAGGAGAACGCCCTGGAGGCCGCGGAGACGGAGAACTTCTCTACGGCCTTAAACCGCCAAGCCGGGCTCTTAACCCGGGCGGTGGATAGCATTACCGGACTCCTCCAGGGAAGAAGCCCGGGTAGGCCTCCTAGGCGCCTTAGACCCCAAGCGCAAAGAGTCCAGAGGCTGGAAAGAGAGAGCCCAGCCGGAGAGACTTCCCAAGAGGAGATGGCCTTAAGCGAGATGGAAAATATTAGACTCCATGAGGAGAAGAAGCCCAAGGCCGTGTTTAAGACCACCAAGAAAGAAGATCTGGATGAAGCCTTCCCCATGGACGATGATTTCTAAAATTATACGTCTCTTTTTTCAAAGTCCTTGACACATAAGGGATTTCCTTAAAGTTTTGAAAAAAGTTCTAAAAAATCTTTCCCTAATGCAAGCTAATACATTTCAAATACTCAAGATTTGCCGCTTACAAAAAAAATTCCTTGATATTATTTCCCCGATCTTTTCCTCAAATTTACCCCATAAAAACCCCAAAAACCCCAATAACCCCCAAAACCCTCCCAAAACCCTAAAGGGATAAGGCTTTTCGAGGGGCTTTAACGCACTTTAGCCTTATGGGCCTGTTTTTCCAGAGCCAAGGGCTTTATTCGCCTTGATACTCCTTTAAAATCTGGTTAATTTCTCAACCGCTTGTGGTGTAAGTTATTTTCATACTGTCATATAGCACTTTCCCTATGCCTAACTTAACAAAAAAACCAAAAGCTCTCGCAAAAAGGCTTATGGCTTAAAAAAGCCTTAGCGCTCATCAAGATTTTACTTAAGCCTCCCTAAAGTGAGACAGATTTCAGGAAGCGATATTTTTTTTTAAGAGGTAAAATCTCTAGAATTTTGATGTTTTATTTTTTTTTCTGCGTATTGGTCTAGCATTTTTAGTGAAAAATCCAAGGTTTTGGCATTTTTATACTTTTTCAATGCTAAGTTTATCTAAAAAAACACTTGCAATAGATTAGAGATTAATTGTATTATAATTTCGATTAAAGTTCCAAAAATGCCTCTGACAAAAATCTGCCTCTTGGGAAACCCCATTATATCCAAATATTTGATAGCCTCTTGAAAAATCGTATACATATGGTAGAGACCAATCTAAGCTTTTTAGGGATAGCGTTTAGGGTCTGAATTTTAAAAAGATTTTGAAAAAATATAAAATAAAATTTTTTTTCCTATTTCCTAAGGCGCCTGAGGCTTCAAGATAAATTTCTCTTGACGCTTTTTGATTCCTAAAACGTCCCCCTCTTCCGGGCATCTGCCCTTTCGCCCCAACTAGTGAACTATTGCTTCCAGACTGGAGGTGCAGCCGTGGGCCGCAAAATACTGTCCCTGACATCGTCAGTACTGGGCATCCTCCTGTTTTTGGCCCCCCAGCTCTTATCCCAAGAAGTTCCAGCCACCACCGACAGCACCATAACTCTCACCAATAACGTGGAGGTGTATTCCTATGAGGATCTCACTTTCACCATTGAAAACTACGTGGTGGCGCCCGGTGAAAGCATAGAGGGCATCTTGCGGAAACAGGGCATCTGGCCCGAGGGGGCGGACGACGGCACGGCGCTCAAGCTGGTTAAGCTCGTAAGTGAACTAAACCCAGTGGTGCCCAACCTCGATCAGATAAACCCCGGACAGACCCTCTATTTACCCCGCCTCGAGGAGAAGCCCCCGGAGCCCCTCCAGACCATAGCCCCGGACGAGGACGACCCCAGCGTGGTGGTCACCTACAACCTGAGCTCTCCGGAGCAGAGCCCGGCCAGGGTGGTGGTGAAACGCCAGACCCCGGAGACAGATCCGGCCCCGGCACAAGACGAGCCCCTTCCCGAGGGGACTTACGCCCTAAGGACCAGCGGAAATGGTGATGCCAACAGCCCAGATGCCAAGACCTCCCCGACAGTACCAGCCGCCCAGACAGAGCAAGCTAAAAATCCAGCTTCAGAGCCCACGACCGTAACGACTCGCGAGTCCCAGAGAGATTCCTTGAGGAGAGGGAACGTCCCCTCCCAAAACGAGGGCCCGGTGGACATCTCAGACGACGGAACCGCCTTTAGGACCATCAAGGTAAAAAGGGGCGACACCCTGGAGAGGCTCTTGCGGCGCGAGGGAATCGATCCCAGGAGCATCTATCGGGAGTACATTAAGGTAACGGTCAAGCTTAATCCCAAACTTAGGAACCCCAACCTCATCATAGCCGGGGCGGAGCTTAAGATACCGCTTTCGGAAGACAACCAGATGGCGTTCGCTAGGGGTGGCGGGCAGATTAGGACAGGTTCTGACAGGGTGGTTTCAGACGCCGGTGGTAACACCGTGGCGCTCACTAGCCCCACCGGTGAGAGCCTCCAGGCCCAGGCAGCCCAGTCCCGAGGAGAGGCAGTAGCATCCAAGGGGAGCCCCCAGGAATTACCAAAAACAGCGGCTCTTTCTAGTCCAAAAAATGATAGTAAGGGAAACTCCAAGAAAGATAGCCCTAAAAAGGACAGCCCAAAGTTTAGGATAGACACCAAGAGGCTTCCGGCCGCGGCTATGCCCACGGCCGACTCCCAGAACGCCCGCACCGTGCTCTCGGTCATATTCACGCGCCTAGGGGAAGAGATAACGACTCAGGGAAGGCTCTTCCTACCCCTAGATGAGCCTCCCCACTATGACTACGACATGTCCAGCATTCCGCTACTTAAACTTAAAAACGGTCGGAAGGTAATCTTGGATCTACAGAGGAAGCTCTCGGAGTCTTTCATCACCCGCTTTAGGGCCAAATACAATGATTACATGGTCTTTCAGCCCAAGCCCAAGGAGACCATGGCCCAGGCCTTAGATAGGCTCTGGCCTATGTGCGGATACTACCGGGTATTTGGGAAGGATCGCGCCTTTGAGGGCGGAAGAGACCTAAAGCTAAAGATTAGCGCCGACTGGTTGGTGTGGCCCACCCAGGATGACTGGAAAAAAGGCCAGCCCGTGGTCATCAACCTGGCCCCCTCCCAGGACAACGGCACCCCCCAGCCCTGGGTTAAGTTCTTAAACGAGCACAACATAACGGTGATTGACCTCTACCAGGGCCTCTTGGCTGGTAGCACCAAGGGCGCCACCCCCATCAACAACTTCATGGTCATAGAGGTGGAGGGAGACAACCCCAGCGCCTTCGCGGCGGCCCTGGTGAAGAGCTTCGGCTTCTCACCCAGGATAGGCGTTAATGTGGATCTATCGGCGGGCCGTATCGCCACGGGCGGTGAGGCCCTGGGAAAGGGCCTCACCCCTCCGGTCTTCTGGGAAAACGGCGAGAGTCGCATAATCCTGGAGTACGGCGAGCTAACCACCGAGGAGCTCTCAACCTTGAGGGACAACGGCTTCCAGGTAATCTCCAGCGCCAAGGACATCCAGTCGGTCCTTAAATCCATCCTGGCCGAGAACAAGATAAAGCTGGGTGGCGATTTGGTCCTAGACGGTGACAGCTCCGGTGGCCCCTCCATAAGCCTCACCATAACTGGTGAAACCTTCCACTACAACGACCGGACCTACCTCTTCACGCCGGTGGCCCTCCCCGGGAACATGACCGGGCTTGACCCCAACCAGATTGTGGTGGTTCTTAGGTACCAGCCCCAGAGCCCGGCGAGGCCCCTTCCCGCGCCCCCTCAGGCGGCGCCCACTGGAGACACCCCTACCCAGGATGACGCCCTCGCGCCTGCTACGCCCTCAGAGCCTGAGGCCGGGATCACCTCCGAGAACATCTCCTAGAACCTCTTGTAGGCCCTAGGATAGATATGGAACCCCACCCCAAAACTCGCCCCGGGCCAGGCCTTACGCCTAGCCCGGGGCCTTTTTATGGAGAAACCGTAGAACATATGGAGGAAAATTTGGAAATCTATCCAAAAATTCTTTCCGAGGAGAGTAATTAGGGAGTAATTAGAGCGATTGAGGGTTTTTAGGGAGCATGGGGCTACTAAGGGGCTCTAGGCGGGTGAACAGAAGTGTCTAAGAAAAATTGCAAAAAAATAGTATAATGAGCAAAGTTGCGTTAACCGGGCGGGGCGTGCTGAGGCCTTTCCCTAGGAAGTGACATATATGGCGCATCTATGTCTAAAGCTTATGAGATCTAGTCTTTTAGTGTGAAAGTTCTCATGAGATGGGAAAAAACCCCGCGTAAATTTTTCCCGGATAATACCTTACGCGCGCGCCAATATTAGCTTCCAGGGCCTATAACCTAGTTTTTCCTCAGATTTCACAAGGTCCTCTCAAGGTTAAGGACCGCGATTTAGGGCCAGAGAGGCTAATTATAGGAAAAAGCCGCGATTTTTAGGCATCTTTTCCTACGAGAGTTTTGGCTAAAGGGGCCACCACCAGCCTCTTTTCTGTACAAGGGTCTGTACAAGGGTATATATATGGGCGCGAACGCGCCATAGAAGGTCTTAAATTAAGGCTCCAGAGGGATAGCTTGCGGTGTGGGTCCTCTTGGGGCATAAGTATGGGCGCGCGTTTATCGCTTGCGCCTGTGGGCTTCTTGCGGCGTAAGGCCCATGCATCTTTTTTTAAAAAATTTTTTGTTTCAAGCTCCTCATGAAACAAATTAGCTTATGAGCTGGAAAATCTACTATGCCATAGCCAAAGCCTCTGGGCCATTTTCCCGGCTGGATTCTGCTTTGAGAGCGGGTGGCCTGGCATGGGTGGAAATCGCCCTAAGACCTAAAAAGAAGGAAAGCTCAGAGTCCCAAGAGCTTATGCCCAATCCCCCGCCTTTAGAGAGCGCCCTTCCTAAGAAGGGCGATGGCGACACTATCCCCGCTAATCCCTCCCCCCCAAGCCCAGCCCCTATTCCCAAGCCCCTAGAAGGCGAGACTCCCCCCGATCTCCACGCCACCCTGAGGACTCCGGAGCAGCTTACGCAGCTAACCGTAAGCCTCCAGGGGGACGCCCAGGTTGCCCTTCAGGCCAGGGAAGAGGCGGCGCCAGTCTCCACCAAGGAGAGCGAGCCCGCCCCCAGCTTCAAGGTTAACCCGGCCTTTGTCATAAAACCCAAAGAGGTGGTATCCAAACGGCCCAAGAGGCGTCTTGATGATGACAGGCCCAAGATTGTCTTTGAGGATGTGGACTTTGGGAATATTGGCTCCATGAAGCCTGGGTCAATGGGTGAAAAAGACCATAAACCCAAGGAAGACGAAAGGGCCCAAGACCATAAATTCAACGTGGCGGACGTCACCCTCTCGGAGGCTTTTTTAGCCTCTTTGGGTCTTCCGGAGGAGGCCCCTCCCCAGGGAGATAGCTTCCTCACGGAGATACTCCACCCCGGGGACTCGGAGAGGCTCTTTAAGGCCTTTTTGGAGATTTTTGATGGGAAATGCGAGAGCCTTAAGCTAAGACACCTCCTCTACAACGCGGGTAAGGGGGCCTGGAGGCCCTATGTGAGCTCTTTTTCCGCGGTGAGGGAGGGAGAGCTTACAAAAGTTGTGGGGGTCTTAAACCCGGTGGAGATGGAGGATCCCTACTTCATGTACGGCTCCCCCGGGGTGAAGGCTAAGACTCCCGCGCCGGGAAACGGCGCGGGAGGGCTGGATAGCTTTGAGGATAGCTCTAGTAGCCCCAGAGACAAAGAGGATAGCTCAGAAGCTGAGGGAGGGGAGCAAAAGGTGCTTCCTCCCTTCAAGAAGGTGGATAGAGAGGCCCAGAGGGCTGAGACCGAGCGCTACTACCACCTCATGCTGGATTCACTACCTATAGTATGCAGCATCTGGAACACCAGTTTTGAGATGGTGGAGTGTAACGCGGCGGTCATGCCCATGTTTAAGCTCCCGGATAAGATCTCCTTTTCCAAGTACTTCCAGGACCTCTCACCCCCTTACCAGCCCGACGGGCAGGTATCCTCCAGCGCCATGCGCCACCACATGGAGACGGCCATGCGGGAGGGTTATACCCACTTCGAGTGGCTCTTCCAGACCATGGAAGGGGATCCGGTGCAGATGCACGTGACCTTGGCCAAGCTAAGCTACGGCTCGGAAACCATACTGGTCTCCTTCGCCGAGGACCAAAGGGACCTCAAAGCCACAGAGGCCGAGCTGGAAAGGGAGAGGACGCTACTACAGAAGATCTTGGACAACTGCCCCATAAGCTTCCTGGTGACAGTCGCCAACCGGGTGCGCTTCATAACGCCTTTCGCGAGGAAGACCCTGGGATTAAACGTGGGAGACTCCCTGGACCGCATCTACCACCTCGAGGAGGAGGGAGACTACGTAAAGAAGATCATAGAGAAGAAGGGCTCGCTCTCCTGGCACCAGGTGCTCATTAATTCCAGGGAGGGGAATGTCCTCCACATGCTCCTAAACGCCTTTAAGACCGACTACTCCGGAGACATTGGCCAGATGTACTGGCTCATGGATGTTACCGAGATGGCCGAAAAGGAGCAGGCGCTCTCCGCCGCGAGGGAACTAGCCGAGGCATCCACCCGGGCCAAGAGCGAGTTCTTGGCCAATATGAGCCACGAGATAAGAACCCCCATGAACGCTATCATTGGGCTAACGCATCTGGCCCTCCAGACCGAGCTAAGCGCCCAGCAAGAGGTGTATATCGAGAGGACCCAGTCAGCAGCCCAGGCTCTACTAAGAATAATAAACGACATATTGGACTTCTCCAAGATAGAGGCTGGAAAGCTGGAGATGGAGAAGACAGAGTTCTCGCTGGACACGGTCATATCCGAGGCCATGGAGCTTCAGAGCATGCGGGCCACCGAAAAGAACCTGGAGCTGTGGCTGGACATGCCCGAGTACGAGATACCACCCTTAATCGGGGATCCCGTGAGGCTGCAGCAGATAATCATAAACCTCCTCTCCAACGCCATAAAGTTCACCAACCAAGGCGAGGTGGGGGTGAAGATAGAGTTCATAGAGGAGATCCCTCTCTCCCTCACCATCCATTTCACCATTCAAGACACGGGTATTGGGCTCACCCAGGAGCAGCTTTCCAGGCTATTTACCCCCTTCACCCAGGGGGATAGCTCCACTACTAGAAAGTTTGGCGGAACAGGTCTGGGACTCACCATCACCAAGCGCTTGGTGGAGATGATGGAGGGGCAGATTGAGTGCGAGTCCACCCCTGGCAAGGGAAGCTCCTTTAGCTTCACCGCCCGCTTTGGCCTCAAGGAGAGGTGGGAGCGCCAGCCCAAGCCCCAGACCTTCCAGGGCTCCCAGGTGCTTATCGTGGATGACAACTCCACGGCGCTGCGCATCTTGGGAAGCTCCCTAATTTCACTGGGCTTTGAGGTTAAAAGGGCCAAGTCTGGTGACAACGCCCTGGCCCTTATTCACGCCATCACTAGAACCAAGGAGGACCCGAGCTTTCCCTCGCTACTCATCTTGGATTGGAACATGCCTGGAACCGATGGGCCCAAGACCTTGGAGGCCCTTCTTTCCAACTACCACAAGTTCAACCAAAAGGACCCACCCTCCATCATGATGATCCAGGGCCCCTCCACCCAGCAGCAGCAGAAGACCATGGAGAGGCTGGGGGTGAAGGCCACCCTGGCCAAGCCCTACACCTTAAAGGCCCTCCATGACACCTTGGAGGACGTCCTCATCAAGGTGAAGGGTAGACCCAAGAAGTCCCAGAAGACCCAGGGCTTCAGCGAGCTGGTGGCCCACCACAAGGGGGCCAAGATCCTTCTAGTGGAGGATAATGAGGTGAACCAGCTGGTCGCCAGCCGCATCCTTAAAAAAGCGGGATTCCTCATAAAGATTGCCGCGAACGGCCTGGAGGCCATTGAGGAGGTCCAGAAGGAGAGATTCGATCTAGTCCTCATGGACATCCAGATGCCCGAGATGGACGGCATAGAGGCCACCAAGAAGATAAGGGAGCTACCGGGTTTTGCTAAGCTCCCCATAGTCGCCATGACAGCCCACGCCATGAGCTCTGACAGGGACCTCTCCATTTCAGCCGGCATGAACGACCACGTCAGTAAACCCATAGACGTCCAGGAGCTCTTTAAGACCATAGCCAAGTGGTTAGATGACGCCAAGAACCCGGATAGCTCAGAAGCCTCTGACAAGGACCCCCACGACAAAGACGGAGAGGCCCTCCAGGACACCCGGTGAAGGACTCACCCAATCACAGCCCCCTAAAAGACCCAGAGCCAATACTCCCTAAGAGCATCCTAATCGTGAGGCTCTCCTCTCTGGGTGACACGGTGCACAGCCTTCCCCTGGCCCACGCCATCAAGACCCTTTCCCCCGACTCCCATCTCTCTTGGGTCACCGAGGAGGCCCAGGCCCCCCTAATAAGGGGAAACCCCCTCATAGACTCTCCCTTTGTGGTTAAAAAAGGCTTCCTGAGGCACCCCTCTGAGATTCTTTCCCTGAGAAGGTCCTTGAAAGCTAAGCGTTTTCAGCTCTCCTTTGACCCCCAGTCGCTTACTAAAAGCGCGTTAGTGGCCTATCTCTCCGGATGCCCCAAACGTATTGGTTTCGCAAGAGGCGAGGGCCGGGAGCTAGCGCCCTTTCTAAATAACATCCTGGTTTCCCCCACAAGCATCCATGTGGTGGAGAAAACCCTAGAGCTCCTTAAAGGGGTGGGGCTTAGCCCCCCAGCCGGGGCAAAGCTCGTTTTACCCACCCCCAACCAAGAAGAGCTAAACCTCATAGATGACTTTCTCCAAAAGAATTCTATAGAAAAGAATTCTTACTTCCTCTTCGCCCCGGGTAGCGCCCAGGCCTCCAAACGCTGGAGCGTGGAACGCTACGCGGCTCTAGGGGACAAGCTAAACCAGAGCATAAATAAAAGCGTCATCTATATCTCCCACGACGAGCTTGAAAGGAAAGAGATTGAGCTAACCCTTAGTAAACGGGAGGGGCAATTTCTGGCGCCTGACTTAAGCCTCTTGGGGGCGGCTCTGCTCATAAAAGGCTCTTACCTAGCGGTCGGCTCAGACAGCTTCGCCACCCACGTGGCCTCTCTTTTTGCTCTTCCCACGGTCATGCTGTTTTCCGTATCAGACCCAAGGCGCGTGGGGCCCCTTCATCCCAATGGTAGAAGCGTCTACGCCAAGCTAACCATTGTGGGCTCGGCCAAGGCCAGGAAGAAGCTGGGAAATGAAAACATTATGGCCCTCAGTGTGGATGAGGTGGAAGGCGCTATTATGGGGCTTGTTAGGCAAATTGAGGGAAAAGATGAGTGATGGGATAGAGGCTAACTTGTGATGATTAGAGGTGGTGTTAAGGGAATATAAGAGGGATTTGCTTATGAGTTTTTTAGAACGGAAGTTTAGCGCCAAAGGCCTTGTCCCGTAGGCTAAAAGCAAAAACTTAATGTATAATGCCATATACACAAGGTATAATGCTAAAGATATCTTAGAAAGGCTGGCTGCTAAAGGCATAAAATCAAAAAGCTAAAACCAAAGACTAAATGCTAAATCCTAAAAGCAAAAGGTTTTATCACAAATAAGGACATAGAAAACTAGTCAAAAAATTTGCCAATATTTGCGAATAT